>JBCCWS010000113.1 GCA_039193195.1 Pseudomonadota bacterium | reverse complement strand
CAACGACCTCGTGCTCGGTGGCGAGCTTGCGAACCTAAGGCGCTTAACGCGGCCTCTGGCGTCGCGTGTGCCCGCATCTCTTTCGACGACACCTTCGTAGTTGGGCCGCCGACGCCGCAACTTTTCGACGCTATCGGCGGTCGGGCCATTGCGCTCAAGCGCAACGGTCTCTTGGTGCGCGACAAGTGTGCGGCGTATTCGCCCGCCCACGGCGCCGGGCTCGCCGATCTTCCGGACCTGCAGCAGGTTGCCGGCCATGTCGTCGGTGGCGGTCAGCAGCTCCGCATGGTCGCCGCTATTCCTATCGCTGACGAAGGTAGGCTGATGGTCCTGTGGCCACCCCAACATTCTGTCGCCGCGGCGCCGCCGAGGCAGTGGACAAGATGAGCGCCAGAATCCAAACAATTGAAAAAGCGCTCGCCTCCACTTCCTCGCACGGTCTCTTTGCGCTGACCAAGTATTGCCTCGCGCCCGAGGGCACCTCCTGGCCCGGTCTATGTATCCCGCTGACTCGCGCCCCGCCCTCCAGATCCCTGGTGCCGCCATCCAGTCCTGCGTCTCGAAGGCCTGTGGTCGCTCGTGCTTACTGACGAAGTCGCCTAGCGACGGCTTTGCTTTGCCGGCTCGCCTCAAAGGCCATGGCTTTCGGTCCCTCGCCCACGTGTGTGATGCGGCTTTCGTCGGCACTGCCTGGCGTGCCCTGCCGCGGCTGCTCGACCGCACCGTCGCTCTTGGCGGCACGGTCCCCGGGCACTGTCAGGTTCTGGCTCCCTCGCTTGGGGCGACGTCGTTTCACGCGGCCAACCTTCCTATGCGGTTCTCTCACCTCGTCGCGCAGCGCTACCCTTTCCCTCGCCACAGTGTTCGATGATGCATGCGCTCGCCTTCAAGCGGACGTTGCCCGTGGCGTCGTGCTTGACGGTCCACTCGCTTCGCCTGTTGCTGCCCCCGGCGTAATTGCCCTCGCCCGCCGTGCCTTCTACGTCAAACTCCAGCACGTCGGTGGGGTAGCAGTGGCGAAGGAGATGGTCGACGCGGGGGCGGAGGCGGTAGCGGCCAGGAAGAAACATCGCGTGCGGGTGGCGAATATGGAGCGTAGTGGAAGTTGGTTGATGTGCGCTCACATAGTCCTCGAATTTCGCGGATAGATGCGGTGAGACGTACTGGCCGCCGGCTGGAGTGGCTGCTCGGATCGGCATGCCCCCGTGGATAACGCCGGCGTGGAGGGAGGCGGGGATGCCGAGGAGCGTGGGCGGGGCGGTTGTGGGCTCGACAGGACGTTGGTCTTGGATGGTGGGGTCGTGGACGAGCGAAAAGAGGGTGGTGGGGGCAGCTAATGGCGCACTTGGGCAGAAACGAGGTCAGGCCGATGTCGCGCAGCCGGACGCTAAAATCTGGAGGCTGGTGCAGGTTTGATGTTGCACTGGCAGTTATGACACTTGGACAATTCTGTGCTGCACCAAGACAAGTTCATCTGACAAGGCTCAAGCAAGTGTGTGGATACTTGAAGAGGTTTCCTGATGGAGCTATCCGTTTTAGAACTGGCTTACCTGATATGAATGATTATCAT
>JBCCWS010000112.1 GCA_039193195.1 Pseudomonadota bacterium | reverse complement strand
GGCGGCCAAGGCCCGCGCGCGAAGATCCATGGAACGTGGTTTGCCCATACCCAGCCCCAACATCTACGTCGGGAAACCGAACCACGCTTGGAGCGTCAGGGGTATCCCTTCCGATTCACTCCGGCCGGGAAACGCTCTAAAATGGGATCGTAAGGACCCGGTGAGCATCCTGATCGTGAATGCAAATGTGCCCACAAAGGAACGTATGCATGAGTTCGTCAACTTCTCGGGGACGTGCAGCCTGGTGCGGATCGTGCTGCCGGAGCTGCGCAATGTCCAGGCAGAGGTCGCGATGTTCCGCGCGCTCGACCAGGTGAACGAGGGTGGGCGCTTCAAGCTCGACCTGGCGAGCGCGCAGGAGTATCGGCTCGGGTGTCCGGTCAACAAGGTCACGATCCTCGATAGGGAGAGCACCGATGGCAACATCCTCGGCGCGCTCAAGTCTGAGCTGACGGAGCAGCCTCCGAAACAGAAGCGCTTCGACATCCTCCACTTCGCGGAACACGCTTGCGATATCGGGCGCTTTGTCAGTGCGCCAGATGGCACTGTCGTTCTGGCGCTACCCTGCGACCCTGGCGCGGTGTATGGCCTGGGCCTCGCAGAGCTGACCAGCTGGCCTGGCGAGTCGCTGATCCAGATGGTCTATCTAAGCTGTTGTGCGGCGACACCGGGGCACGGCGGAGCCGCCGTCTCGGGAAGCACTGCCGCGGTCGCCCAGCTCATGGCGCAATCGCAGGTGCCCGTGAAGCTTGGCTTCCGCTGGAACATTGACGACAAGAAAGGCTTCAAGTTCGCCGCATCTTTCTAGGGCAATCTGCTGTCGAGCGCGCATAGTTTCGACGATGCGCGCCAGCAGGCCCGCCAGGATCTCTAGGCGACAAGCTCGAGCCACGGTCCCGTCTGGGCGGCCCCCGTGCCACTCGAGCACGCACGTGAGCAGTTGGCAGGGCGGGCCTCAGAGGAGCGAGCAAGAAGCTCAATTACATCGTCATCCGCGACAGCAATCTCGAGACGCGCAACGGTTTGCTTAATCGCCATGCGGGCGCGCTCGCGCAGCAGCCAACGTACCGCGCGGCGTTGCTCTCGGATGCGTCCGATCCTGCGGTGGGCGCCGTCAGTGTCGCCTCGGGCGACGACGGCCCGCTTGGGAAGGTGACCCGCGAGATCCTCCGCGACGCCCCACCTGAGTGGCAGTTCAAGGTTAATCCTGTCGACGCCCGGGAGGCGGCGCCGACGCAGCGGCGGATCCCAATGCCGCTGCGCACGGCCTCGGCACGACGCTATCGCCGATCCCGGAGCTGACCGCGGATGCGGCGAACGTGGAGGTCACTGCGCAGATCGATGCTGACAACTACGCGGCCATGCAGGAAGGGACCAACTGGGGGCTCGACGCGCTCGGCGCTCTGGAGAGCCGTTTCGACAGCGAGGGGACTCACGTCGCCGTGATCGACTCGGGTCTCGACGCGGCGCACGCGGCCTTTGCGCGCTTCGACTTCTCGGACAATTCGGCGGCGGCGTTCCCGGCGGAGTGCCTGAACATATTCCCGCTTGCCGGGTGTGCCGATCCGCGCCTCCAGCAATCGGTGCAGCGTGGCAAACGTGTCCGGGAGATCCCAGCCCTGCAAAGGCGCGGCCTGGTCGAGCGCCCCCACCTTCCGTTCC
>JBCCWS010000111.1 GCA_039193195.1 Pseudomonadota bacterium | reverse complement strand
GGTAACCAGCGACGAGACCGGCGCTCGTCGTGGCGATCTGCGACACGCGACTCAATACTGCACCGGGCCTCTCGCTGAAATAGTCACTGAGAATGTCGGCGTCGTACGACGTCGGTAACCCCCGCTCACCCCGTCGCATCTCGACAACACGCATCGATATGCCGTCCATTTGAGCGTCGTCGTCGTTCACGTTCTGACCACGCAGCGCGCGCATCATCAATGCTGTTTCCTCGGATTCCACCATTTGAGCTTGTGCGCGCCGCACTGACTGCGACAGCTCGCTCACGCTCATCAGAGGCCGCAACCGTGTCAAAGCGCTTGCCACACACCACACCAACCACATCAGTTTTCCACGTCAGTAGGCGGGTTTATGCTCCTTCTTCCATATGCCGTGTTCGCCGCGGCAGAGCACGAGCTCACGAGGCAAGAACGTGCTCTGGCCGCAGCAACAGCCTGCATCACGGGCGCCGTCACCACACTGCCCATCGACGTCATCAAGACGCGCATTCAGACGTTGCCGCCGCGCACCTCGGTAGGACGTGTGGCCGCCTCGATCTTGTCGCAGGATGGGCCTCGTGGTTTCTTTCGCGGTCTCGCGCCCGCACTCTTGATGACGCCCGGGAGTATCCTGCAATACACTTTGTATGACGAACTTCGGAAATCCTTACCGCCGCTGCCGGCGGCGACGCTCGCTGGCATTGTCGACATCACTGTGCGCACGCCTTTCGAAAAATTAAAAACTGTCGCTCAAGCCGGCGTATTCCCGCAAGGTCACTTGTGGTCGGGATATGGCGCCACTCTCTTGAGAGATGTACCTTATGTTTGTATTTATTGGAGCGCCTATGACCTTCTCAAGAGGATCCCTCATGACAACACCGCAGTGCACGGCTTCGTCGCGGGCTTTTGTGCCGGCGCTATCGCCGCCTCCGCGTGTACACCGTTTGATGTCGTCAAAACGAGGATCCAAACAGCACCACCAGGTCTCGCGCCGTTTGGCGTTTTTGCGAATCTCATCAGGACGCAAGGCATTACATATTTGTTCGCCGGCCTCCCGGCGCGTCTCGTCCGCATTCCTGTCTATACTGGCGTCGTCCTCGCCACCTTCGAAACCGCCAAGTTCTATTTCGCTAAGTAACCCTGGTGGCCATCAGCGCTGACGCCCGCCTGTATCCCTATCGCTGATGCCGGTATCGAGGTGGTCGGTGTTCCTGTGGACACCCCATTCTTTTGTCGCCGCGGCGCCGCCGAGGCCGTGGATACGATGCGTGCGCGAGAATCCACTCGGTTGAACAATCACTCGCATCCACCTCCTCGTACCGCCTCTTCGCGCTGGCCAAGTTGCCCTTCTGGGCACCTACCTGGCGCAGGCGATGTACCCCGATGACTTGCGCGCCGCCCTGTTGGTTGACCGCCGCTGTCAGGTCCTGTGTCTCGACAGCCTGCGGTCCGGCTGGTCCTCTCGTGCTTGCAGATGAGTTCGCCTCGCGCCGGCTTGCCACAAAGGCCTTGGCGTTCGGCCCCTCGCGACCGTGTGTGACGCGGCTTTTTTCGTGTCCTGCCGCTGCTGCTTGACCGCATCGTCGCTCTTGGGGGCACGGCCCCTGGGTGCTTTCAGGCTATAGCGCACTCGCTTGGGGCGACGTCGTTTCACGTGGCCACCCTCCGCTGCGTTTCTCTCACCTCGTCGCGCGGCCCGACGCCCTTCGTCTCGCCGCGGAGTTCGATGGTGCGTACGCGGGTCTCCAAGCAGATGT
>JBCCWS010000110.1 GCA_039193195.1 Pseudomonadota bacterium | reverse complement strand
CCGAGCGCGCGCCGCCTCCGTTGCCGCTGCTGCGGACCGGGCCGCCGCCACGGCCACCGCTTCGGCTGCCGCCGCCCAAGTCGCAGCCACGTTCCCGCCCTATCCGGGCACCCGCCGCCGCTCCTTTCATCGACGAGCTGGACCTGGCGTCGCTCCATACCTGTCCGATCACCCCCCACGTTCGACCGCCTGGGCGAAGGCGGTGGTCGACGTGATCCTGATGTGGAAGCGAGCACGTACCGATCTCGAGGCGGACCGCGCGCTCAAGTGGTACATCGTGCTGCACTTACTTTTCTTCCGCGCCACCCGTGGTGGTGAGGGGAACCGCCGCTGTGCACGCACGGTTTGACGCCTGGGATCGCGGCGACTACGAGAGCCTCGTCGAGACCTTCATGGTGGACGTGGCTAAAGCCAATAGGCGTGGGCCTCGGCCGGCTCCCTCGTCCACGGTGGCGCATGCGTTGACGCTCATTCGGGCGGGCGAGCTCTCGCACGCCACCCATCTCATCACGAGCTTGGGTGTCGCGAATGCACATGATCCCGCCGTCATCGCTCAGCTAGCTCGCCCCCATCCAGAACGCGCCAGGCCGCTGGCGGCAGTCTCTCGCGTGCTGCGCCCGTTCCGCCTCGCGTCGCGCTCGACCTCACCGAGACCTATCGGTCGCTGCGTCGTCATGCGGCGGTCCCGACAAGCTCATCACCGAGCCGTTATCCGTCCTTGCCAACGAATTCTCGGACCCCAAGGCCCAACAGGTCATGGGCTTGGTCGACGAGATCGAGTCAGCCTACGTCAAAGGCGAGATGCCTCCTTGGTACTACGGGTACTGCGCCGGCGAGCGCCTGATGGCCATAATCAAGTCCCCGTCCGAGTCGCCCGCCTCTGCGCCTCTCGTGCGGCCGATTGCAATCGGTTCGACTCGGTGCCGCACGCGGTGCTTCTTGAACAACACCCTGACTGGGTGGTCGTCAAGCTGGACGAGGCCAACGCGTTCAACCGCATCGAGCGGGCCACGGTCATTGAGCGCCGCCTTGCGGCTGGTGGCGAGATTGCCCGGCTCGAGTGCTTGCTTGCTGCGTCACTCGGGCCCGCCGGCGACCTCGTACATGGTGGTGAGCTAGCTCCCTTCAAGTCCGAGCATAGTGGCCGCCAGGGCATGCCGTCGTTTCCATCAGCGTACGCCGTCGCTTCACTTCCGGAGCTGCAGGTCCTGGATGCCGCTCCCGGGGTGGCGTGTGCGCGCGCCTACTTCGACGACACGTTCGTGTTTGCACCAGCGACCCCACAACTCTTCGAGGCCATCCGCGCGTAGGGCCGGACTGTCGCGCTTAATCGCAATAGCCTGCAGCACCTGGCCGGCCAGATCGTCGTTGGCGGCCGCCAGCTCCGCACGGTCGCCGGTATCCCGATCGCGGATGCCGGTATTGAGGTGGGTGGTGTCCCCGTGGGCACCCCAGACTTTTGCCGCCGCGGCGCCACCGAGACTGTGGATAAGATATGCGCCAGAATCGGCTCAGTTGAACACGCACTCGCATCCACCTCCTCGCACGGCCTCTTCGCGCTCACTAAATACTGTCTGGCCCCGCAAGCCACCTACCTGGCACGAACGATGTACCCCGCTGACTCGCGCGCTGCACTGCAGGACTTCGACGCCGCCGTCCGGTCCTGTGTCTCGTCAGCCTGTTGTCCGGCTGGGCCTCGCGTGCTTGCTGATGAGTTCGCTTCGCGCCGTCTCTGGTTCGCCACAAGGGCCTGGGTTTTCGCTCGCTAGCCAAAGTGCGTGATGCTGCCTTCGTCGGTACGGCCTGCCGTGTCCTGCCGTGTCCTGCCGCTTCTCCTCGACCGCACAGTGGCGCTTGGAGGTACGGTTCCTGGGTATTGCCAGGCTTTGG
>JBCCWS010000109.1 GCA_039193195.1 Pseudomonadota bacterium | reverse complement strand
TGATTCGAGCGCACATCTTGTCCACTGCCTCGGCGGCGCCGCGGCTACAAAAGTCGGGGGAGCCCACAGGGACCCCAACCACATCGAGACCGGCATCGGCGATCGGGATGCCGGCGATCGTGCGCACCTCATGGCAACCAACGACGATCTGGCTGGCCAGGTGCTGCAGGCCTGGGAGATCCGCAAGCCCTGCACTATGGGAGGCCGAGTACGCCACACACTAGGCGCGCACCAAGCAGCCATTGCGGTTAAGCGCGATCGTCCGGCCATACGCGCTGATGGCGTCGAAGAGTAGCGGGGACGCTGGCCCGAACACGAACGTGTCGTCGAAATAAGCGCGTGCGCACACAACACCGGGAGCGGCGTCAAGGTCCTGCAGCTCCGGAAAGGAAGCCACGGCGTACGCCGAAGGGAAGGACGGCATCCCTCGGCGGCCACCGTTCGCGGACTTGAATGGCGCCAGCTCACCACCAAGCACGAGGTCGCCGGCGGGCGCGAGGGACGCTGCCAGCAAGCACCCGAACCGGGCGATCTCGCCACCAGCCGAAGGCAGCGCTCAATGACCGTGGCCCGCTCGATGCGGTTGAACGCGTTGGCTTCGTCCAGCTTGACGACGGCCCAGTCAGGGTGTTGTTCAAGAAGCGACCGCGTCGCGAACGCAAGCATGTCCATGCCACCGGAGACGCCGACGCCGACCTGGACTGGAGCACAATGTCGCGCAACCGCATCCTTGATAGACCGCCCGAAGCACGACGCAGCACTGCGGCATCGGGTCGATCCGATGGCGATAGGCCGGACCAGCGGCGCGGAGTCGGCCGACGTGGACGGGGACTTGACGATAGCGAGCAAACGAGCGCCGGCGAGGTACCCGTAGTACCAGAGGGGCATCTCGCCATCAACGTAGGCGGCCTCGATCTCGTTTTCCAGGCCCATGACCTGCTGGGGCTTGGGGTCCGAGAATTCGTTGGTAAGGACGGACAAGTGCTCGGTGATGAGCTTGTCAGGACCAACCGCCGCATGACGACGCAGCGACCGGTAGGTCTCGGTGAGGTCGAGCACGACGCGAGGCGGAACGGGCGCAGCACGCGAAAGGCCGCCAACAGCCCTGCGTCGTTCCGGATGGTGGCGAGCAAACTGAGCTACGACGGCGGGTTATGCGCATTCGCGATACCCAAATTCGTGAGGAGATGGGTGGCGTGCGAGAGCTCGCCGGGCCGGACGAGCGTCAACGCGTGCGCAACCGTGGACGAGGGAGCCGGTCGAGGCCCGCGCCTATCGCCTTTAGCCACGTCCGCCATGAAGGTGTCGAAGAGGCGCTCGTAGTCGCCGCGATCCCAGGCGTCAAACAGTGCGTGCACAGCGGCTGTACCCCGCTCGCAACCACGAGTGGCGCGGAAGAACAAGAAATGCAGCACGATATGCCATTTGAGCGCGCGATCCACCTCTAGCGCGGTACGTGCTCGCTCCCCATCAGGATCACGTCGACCACCGCCTTCGCCCAGCGCACGCCGTAGGTCGCGTGCGGTCGAACGTTGGCGGTGATGGGACAGGTATGGAGCGAGGCAAGGTCCAGCTCGTCACGGGTTATGGGCAGTCCGGATTAGCGCCACCAAGCCCTGGCAACCCGCCCCTGGTAACACGCCCGCGCGCTGAGCGGCACACGCCAAGCTCACCTTTGTCCGACAACACCACGACGACACTTGCGACCGACTTGGCTCTGGATCACATCGAAAACACCACGTTACCGCTGCATCTTGGACCAGCGCCACAAATGGGAGCTCGCGCCATCTACTACACGTTGGACGGCATCTCAGCCACCGGCTACCGACCACACACGGCCTCGACTGCTCTTACCACCCGACAGCCCCACATGCACGCGAGCCAACTCCGGCAGCATTTACATCGACCTCAACAACGGAGGCAATCATCGACGGCTAGCACCACGCTCCCCGGTTCCCTCCGGACTCGACTGCACTTACCACGACAGCGGTCCAACAAAAACGCGAGCCCACAGCTGCGTCAGCGATGACCTTGCTATCCACAACACAGGAGGCACACCAGACACGCCTGTCCTCTGAGACAGCCGCACC
>JBCCWS010000108.1 GCA_039193195.1 Pseudomonadota bacterium | reverse complement strand
GTCCCCGAACACCAGCAACTGCGGCGTTGTCAACGCCGCGACGACCAACACGAGGATCGCGCTCGTCATTGTACCAACACCAACGGGCCATGCCTCATGGCAGAATTGAGCATTGACTCATCGGAGAGGGTAAAGGTTTGGCAGAGGCCATGTGAAGAATCGAAGAGGTTAGGATAAGCTTGCGTTGCGGTGGCGAAGAGCGCGAGCTGTCGTAGAACGAATATGCGCGACGAGAACCAGAGAGGAGAAGCCCTCTGAGAGACGGGCGTCTAAGTGGGAGGAGTCGGACAGCGAATGCGGCAGAGAGGGGTTCGTCATGCGACCAGGAGGAATTGCCTGCCCGCACACCGCCGCCGTGCGCTCATGGTCTTCAGCGCAACTACACCATGACGCCAACACCACGTGCCGAGTTTGTGACGGAGGCTTTCCTTGTTCGCATGCTCATGGGCAGTCTCGATCGCAGAGGGCTCGTCGGCCGGCACGGCCACGTTGACGGGCGACTCGGACGACCCCAATCAACGCGGCGCGTCGTGCGCGCGGAATTCGACTGCCTCAGTGCCCCGTAGAACACCGTTCCGATACTGCGCGCAAGACATTGCGACCCGTGTAGTAATGGTCGTCTCGACCAAGAGGCCAGACAATCTGCCCTGGGGATGACGGTGCGTCGTGTCTTCGTGTCCGCTCCACACGTCCACAACGTGATTCTTAACGTGATCATCGTCCCATGGCGCTACGCACAGGGCCCCATGGGGTGTCGGTCGCCAACGATACGACGACGGTGCGCGGACTCGGGCCTGAAGCCTCCCCACCACTATCTTACGATATCCTTCGAGATGACATTCTCGTCGCTTCTCAGCTTCCACCAAGAGCGGCGGGCGCTTCTTTCGCCAGTGGCGATGAGGCCGCTATACTCTACGACAAGCCTGTCGCGCCCCCGCCCCGCTCCTTTTTTCACGGGATAGTAGCCTCGCGATCGCGCCGCGAAAGAACCAAAACAAGCCTGATCTAACGGATAACTTAAGCCTCAAAGCAGAACCGTTTGGCGCGTGTTCGAGGCTTCGCCAGCTCTAAAGCCCCAATACTGAAGTCTGCATACAGGACTGACGCGTCAGTGTCGACGGACGCCCTTGTACAATGCCGAGCGACCCAGTTGCGGAGAAGGAACTAGACAAAGTGCGGCGTTTGGAGGCCAACAAGGCTTGCGCCAACTGCGGTCAGGTGGCGGCCCACGGGCACGGGGCGGTGGTGATGACGTTCGCTACGTTCGTGTGCCACACGTGCAAGTCATCGCACCAATCTTACTCTCACTTATGCAAGTCTGTCACGATGTCGTACTGGAGTCGGGCCGAGGTGGCCAAGCTCAAGCAGGGCGGCAACTCCAAGGCGCGTGCCGTGTGGCAAGCGACGCTGCCGGAAGCGTCGCGTCTGAAACCGGGGCCGTCTCTCGATGCTGCCAAGGACTTTGTGCGAATCTGCTACATTGAGAAGAAGTGGTACGACGAGGCGGCTGCTGCCAACCCTCCTCAGAGTGCGCCGGTCCCCACCAAGCGGCCGGTCGCGGCCGTGCCCGGTGGGTTGCCAGCACCGCCTAAGGCCAGGCCGGTCCCGCTCGCCAAAGCGCCTGTGGTTAAGCCAGTCCCGGTCGTTCCTAAGCCAGTAGCCAAGGTTTCCAACGCCCATGTCAAGCCGGCGCCAAAGGTCGTTGACCTCTTGTCCTTCGATGAGCCAAGCCAGTCCGAGGCTGAACCGCCGGCCGACGACTTCTTCGGGGCCTTCGCCGCAGGACCCGTGCCATCGCCACCGGCGGCCGCCGCTATCGCAGGACCCGTGCCATCGCCACCAGCAGCCGCTATCGCACCCGCCACGCGCACGAGCAGTGAGCCAGCGCGGGCGCCGCCCCTTGATCCTTTCGCCACAATCTCGCCTGCCACGCCCACGGTCCAGCAATTCAACCGTGTACAGTCGGTCCCCAACTACAACGCTATGCCTCAGGCTGCGCCCGCACCGGTGGTGCACATGCAGTGGCAGTACCCCCAGCATCAGTATTCCGCGCCCGTTGGATTCGCCACACCGCCCAAGTCCTCTTTTATGCCCATGCCTGCCACAAATGGAAACTACCAAACCGGTG
>JBCCWS010000107.1 GCA_039193195.1 Pseudomonadota bacterium | reverse complement strand
TCAGGCGAGAGGCTATCGGATCTTGTCGCCTGGCGCCTGCTGCCGGACCTGCCCACGCTCGCGCGTGAGAGCGACGATGACGAGGAATGGCGGCGCGAGTTCTTTGCAGGCCCGCAGAGTTCAGCGTTCGCGCGCGATGGGGGTGGGTGAGGTAGCATCGGCCCTCCCAGGAGGACCGACATGCCCGAGCCAATCGACCCACGCATCCGCCGCTGGCTAGAGCTAGCCGGCAACTACCGCCACCTGATGCGCTACGACCATAGTGGCAGCACGAGCGCCACCGATACCGCGGCAGGCCTGGAGCTGCTGGCGAAGATCTACACGAGGGCCGAGACCAACCAAGACCTCGCGAACACTCTGGCTAGGATCGAGGGGAAGGCTACCGTGACGCGGCTAGACCCTAGGCGGGGACGTTGATCTGAACAACGTACCTTCTTACTTCTTGACGCCCGTGCGCGCGACGCCCATGCGCTTCTCGTAAGTGCGCAGGCCGCCAAGACCCAGCATGCCCAGTAGGATGGTGATCAGCTCGCTGATGTCGAGTTGTGGGGCGGAGCTGAGATCCACCCCAAAGAGGAAGGCCGCCCACTGCGCGATCGGCGCCACAACGAAGTTCCAGGCGAGGCCGCCGCAACAGGTCCAACCCACGGCGGGCCGCCACCCAGCGACGAACCAGGAGCCGTGCTCTGCTTCTTTGGCATTGATCGCGAGCTGCCCCTGTACCAGGCTGGTGATCGCCGCGAGCATGCTCTTCTCGATGTCCTCAGCGGCACGGGCACGTTCGTTCGGATCGGGAATGCGATCGATCAGCGGCTTGATGATTGGGCCGATAGCCGATCGGATTAGATTGATCATCACTTCACCCATTCAAGTCGAGAGAAAACCCTGCTCGGCCGCATGCGCTGCAGCCACCACGCTGCACGCGTGCGCCAAGACCCATCGCAGTAGCGCAGCACGAACGCCGCGCAGAGATCTGCAATCGCCTCAGCTGCCTCGGCGTCGAGCTCACCACGGCCCGTCAGGCCCGCGATCTGGTGATCGATGCCCTCGCCTACCGCCAAACCCCTAGGCTTCGTGCTGCCGCGCTCAAACGGCTCCAGGCGCCAGTCGGCGTCATCACCCGTGCGGTCGCCGGTATCCTCCGTCCCGGTGACGTAGAGCACCGGTGTGGCGATCGTCGACCACGTCTGATCGGTGGTGTTCGTACCCTCGTCCCGCCCCTGCGGGCTCCAGACCACCGCGCACTGGCTGCCCAGGTAGCCCATGAGGTTGCGGCCGTCGTCTGTGATGTAAGTCGCCGCGGACTGCTGCAGCGCCATCTGCGCGCCCCACGAGTGGCCGCCGACGGCAAACGGCAGCCTGGCTATCTTGAGGCCAAGGTACTCAGGCGATCGCTCGACGATTTCCTCGAAGTCCTCAATGCGCTGTGGCCAGTTGATGCGATCGCGTTCGGACGGGTCGTTCTCACGGCTATCTGCGAAGTTGCAGCGCACGAACGCTATCCCGCGGGCGGTCATCGCATCGGCCAGGGGTTGGTAGCTTTCCTCGTCACCGCCGCGGCCAGCCGCCCAGCTCAGGACGCAGCGCGGCTGGCCGGTCGGGTAGCTGACGGCGATCTCGGCGACTCGGCCCGAGCGTAGGGCGATGGTGTTCACTATGAGCCCTCCATGCCGGCCACCTTCTCTCGAAGGTCGCCGATCTGTTGCCGTTGACTTCGCAACTCCTCCTCGATGCGTGTGAGCGCGCGCTGCATCTCCTCAAGGCGTGCGTCCTGCGCGAGAAGGCGAGCGTTGGCCTCCGCAAGTTCATCCCGCACTTCGTTACCCCCATCCTGCTGTGGGTGTGATGTCAGGTAGCTGCCGCCGTACCCGCCCGCACCGAGGGCGGCGACTACGGCGAGCACCGGGCCCCAGTAGCCGGGTAGCTTGACAGTGGGTTGCGATGTCATGAACTGCTCCTATTCAGGGTTAGTGGGGCCGCCACTGCCGTGCCCGCCTACCACCGTCGTCGACTTCGTCGCCTGGGTGCGATCCACGTCTGTGAACGTGCATGTGACGTTGCCACTGTTCTCGCCAGGCGCGCCGCGCCGCGACTGGACCGTGACCGTGTCCGTGCTGGTGCCACCGATAAACCGGAAGTCGGCGAGATCTAGCGACCAGGAGTAGCCGAAGGGACCGGAGCCGTTCACGTTGTTCGCGGTGATGC
>JBCCWS010000106.1 GCA_039193195.1 Pseudomonadota bacterium | reverse complement strand
TCAGGCGAGAGGCTATCGGATCTTGTCGCCTGGCGCCTGCTGCCGGACCTGCCCACGCTCGCGCGTGAGAGCGACGATGACGAGGAATGGCGGCGCGAGTTCTTTGCAGGCCCGCAGAGTTCAGCGTTCGCGCGCGATGGGAAGCTCGACTACGTGCGCTACTGCGCTGCCCGAGGCCTGGAGTTCCGCGAGTCCCACTCCCAGTTCTGGACGCCGCTAACCGGCGCGTACCTGGAGCAGCTCACTTGGCAACAACTTGAGAAGGTGGCGCACGTCATGCGCGACGCAACGCGATCTGAGCTCATCACGCCAGGGCCGCCTACTGCGGACAACCCATCATGAGCACCAAACCCACAGCCACCTTCGCTAAGGCCCTAGGCGGCCCCGTGCTCGTCGCCGCCGCCGTGGTCACGATCGCAGGATGTCACGACGGGCCGAACGCGCCTACCGCCGGTGGGGACAGACCCCCGTTCGATAAAGGGGCATCAGAGGAGCGGCGCTGTCCGCTGGCGCCCGTGGGTGGTGGGGATCTGCCGCCTTTCCGTGCGCTGCAGTTCGAAGCGTGGCGGAAGGGCGAGCGCCCCGTGTTCTGAGGTAGCATCGGCCCCTCCAAGGAGGACCGACCATGCCCGAACCCCTCGACCCACGTATCAAGCGCTGGATGGCGCTTGCCGAAAAGACTCGCCACCTCATGCGCTACGACCACAGCGGCAGCACCGACGCCACGGACAACGTCGAAGCCCTGGAGCTGCTCGCGCGCATCTACACCAAGGCGGCGACTGATCGGGAGCTAGCGAATATGCTAGCTCGGATCGAGGGGAAGGCTACCGTGACGCCGCTGTTCCCGCGCTAGGGGACCGGCGCGTAGACAGAGAGCACGTACTGCGTGCCGGCCACGACTGAAGTGACTTCCTGGCCAAGCTTCTTGACGGTAATCCCGGCCGCATCGCCGTAGTCATGGGTCACGTCGCCAGGCGCGGACGAATCACGATCCATCCGGCAGAGCCGACCGATGTCACCGTCATGATGCGCAATCGCCAGCACCGAGCCGACGTAGTAGTCCTGCCCGGTCGATGAGGTCTGAATCTGGACCGAGCCGGTGGCGTTGGTAATCGTCAGCAGCATGTCGCCAGCGGCGGGCGGGTTGCTCACGCCGTCGGTGATGACTTCGAACGGCGGGTAACCTCCGCCGCCAACGGGTGCATTCGGGTAAGGTGCGGGCATCGGGCGTCCTTGTTGTTGGTGTCTAAGTCTAGTGTCGTGGGGCGACCGTTTGTCGCACCCTACCCTGGGTCGAACCCGGGGTGGTCGTCTTTCGTTCGACTCCCAAAGCTGCTGGCCAGCCAGAATGCCACGGCCGATGTAGCGAATCCGGAAAGCTGCCCCACCATGTAGTTGATCATGTTCTCGTTGCCCTCAGGGATCGAGTTCCCAAGCAACCACCACAGAGTCGCGTTGAAGGCGAGGAGAACGATGCCGCTGATGGCGACTTGCGGCCAAAGATGCTTGCCCGCCTTCACCATCTCCCGCGCCATACCGCGGGCGTCCGCTCGGTCTCCGGCGATGAGTCGATCGACTTCGATGCCCTTGTCGGCCATCTCCAGCTTGAACGCCTGGTCGGTGGCTTGCATGGCGGCGAGTTGATCTGCCGAGGGTGCTGCCAGCGTCTTGCGCAAGCGCTCCATCATCCCGCCGTCCTCAGCATCGAAGTCATCGCCGACTAGCGTCTTGCCCAGCGCGGCCACCCCGGCGCCCGCCAACGGGCCGCCTAGGGCTGTGGCGATCGTTGGGGCCACCTTGCCGAGTAGCGGACCTGCATCGCCGAGCAGGTTCCCTAGCCGCTTGAATGGTCGTCCGGGAAGTGCCATTGCTCTACTCCTTGTCCATGCCCGCCACCTTCTCTCGAAGGTCGCCGATCTGTTGCCGCTGTGTCCGAAGTTCCCGCTCTGTCTGCTGGCGTTGGCTGCGCAGCTCTAGCTCGATTCGCTCAAGCGATCTCTGCATCTCATCGAGGCGGCCGTTGTTCTTGGCAAGTTCCGTCTGCACATCAGGTCCACCGCCTGGGTGTGATGTCAGGTAGCTGCCGCCGTACCCGCCCGCACCGAGCGCGGCGATTACGGCGAGGGCCGGACCCCAGTAGCCGGGTAGCTTGACAGTGGGTTGCGATGTCATGAACTGCTCCTATTCAGGGTTAGTGGGGCCGCCACTGCCGTGCCCGCCTACCACCGTCGTCGACTTCGTCGCCTGGGTGCTATCCACGTCTGTGATCGTGCATGTGACGTTGCCAATGTTCTCGCCAGGCGCGCCGCGCCGCGACTGGACCGTGACCGTGTCCGTGCTGGTGCCACCGATAAACCGGAAGTCGGCGAGATCTAGCGACCAGGAGTAGCCGAAGGGACCGGAGCCGTTCACGTTGTTCGCGGTGATGC
>JBCCWS010000105.1 GCA_039193195.1 Pseudomonadota bacterium | reverse complement strand
CTGTGTTGAACAGTGCACCCTGCGCTGTGGTAACGTCGACCATTGGAAGGCCTTCTTTGTGTCCGAAAGTGCTGTGTCGTAACACCTTTCTAACACATCGAGGCCTTCTTCTCTTTTGGCTCATGAATAATCCAGGCTAGTAGCTCGAGTCCCGCCTGGGGTAGAACAGCTGCGCTGTCAGTGGCGCCGCAGCCCTTAGTCCCTTGGTCCATCGTGCGCTACTCGGGTATCGGCGAACTCAGCATATAGCACCATACGTCACGGTACAGGGGCTCACCGTCCTCGGTCGCGGGCACGAACTCGTCAACGATCATCATGCTGTGCTCGTTGGAGCCCAGCGGACAGGTGCCGTCATCGTTAGGCGGGGTACCTCCTGGATAGCCCTCGCGTGCCGCGCAAATGCTGGTCACCAACTGGTTGGAATTGTTTGCTGGCGGCGATCCTGTGTCCACGAACTCCTGTTCGCCAGGGATCATCAGCTGCGTCCAGGCCCGCGAGTTCACGGTGTAGAGCGGAGAGTCGTGGATGCTGGTGAAGCCGAAGTAGGCGTCCACCGGGGTTTCGAAGTTGTCCTCTCGACGCTGGCTCCAGCTGCCAGCGTTCGGTGCAGCGAAGATCAGCGATCGATCGATCCCGTAGATCTTGCCCGTGAACGCGGCGTGTGAGCCGCCTTGCGAATGGCCGGCGACGGCGATCTTGTCCCACTGGGGTAGCCCATCCTCGCGCAGGAACTGGCTCCAGCCCAAGTACTCGAGGAACTTCACCAGGCGCCCCTCGATAGAGTTCTCCCGCGCGATCACAAAGTCGTCGTAGGGCAGAAAGTTCTCGCCGAGCAGCATCTCCCGATGCAGGAGGCCGTAGCACCAGTCGTCGCCGAGGCAGTAGTGCGAGGTGGGGAGTTCATTGACGTAGATCAGGCCCATCACGTGGTAGCCGCCGGCCGCCGCGGTGCGCAAGAAGTCTTGGTAGACCTCCGGGCCGCTGTCCTCTTGCTCATCCCCGTAGTAGCCCCGGTCCGTGCCGGGAATGAGCAGCAGCAGCTTATCCAGCGGCTCGCCGACGGGCAGGGCCGCCATGTGCGGCAGCGACTCGACGCGACTGAGCGGGTCGATCACGTGGGCGAACTCCTCCTGGAACACCACGTCGGCTGCGCCTTCGCGGTGGCGCGTGCAGTCGTAGGGGGGAGAGAGCTCGCCAGCGGGACCGGGCGGCAGGCCCAGGTAGTCTCGTACCAGGCGCAGATCGGGCAGGCTGACGATGCCGTTGCCGTCGAAGTCTGCATCGGGATCGTCGGTGAACAGGCGACTGCGCACGATGTCGCGGTCGTCAACGTCGACGATTAGGTCGTCATTGACGTCGGGGTCACAGGCGTTGCCAAAACCGTCGTCGTTGCTGTCGCGCTGATCGGCGTTGGCCACCAGGGTGCAGTTGTCCACTGCGTTGTCGATGCCGTCGCTGTCGTCGTCTTGTGGCGACGCCTGGGCAAGCCCGCACGTCGTTGCGTATGCAGCGCACCATCCGGTGATCACGAGCAGGGGGGCAAGCTGTTGACTAATCTTCCGTGTAGCCATGGGATGCATCTCACTGAGTGACTGGGGGTAGCGTGCTTACCGTTGGTCATCGCTCTGGTCTGTTTCCCTCATCATCTCGCCAAATGGCCTCCATATCTACATGCCGAAGGCTCCCGCGAGAGCGCGTGGAGTCACAATCGACCCGTTGCTTTTCTTACATAACCTCTGAATCTCCGTTTCCTGCGCAGCGAGATGATGCAGTGAGTGAGCGACACGGTCACCTAATACTTCCATTCATACTGGCTTGGCGGAAGCGCAGGAGCACATTGACCCAGCAGCTCCGCGCACGGTTGGGGCTAGAGGGGCTCATCTATCCCCAAGGAAGACAAATAAACGCTATCGCCGAAGTGGACGCCGATCCCTTCGAGCCCGGCTGATGCCCACATCATCTGCTCTTCAAGCACGGCTCGCCCCCGTTCGAACTAAACGGACTGCGTCCCTTTCCAGCATCCTTACCCAATTTCACCACCGCCTTGCCCGTTCGCCACGAGCGAAACCGCAGCGCCCGCCGATCGCGGCCACTCAAGCCGCTCAACACGTACTTGCTATCCTGGCGGAGAGTGATCCGTACCTCGAGCGCTACACCGGCGGCCTACGCGCCTGCGCCGTGACAGCGTCGCTTTCGAAGTCGGCGCCGACGATCGGCCGTGGCGAGTACGGCTGCCTATCTGTTCATACGCGTGTGCGATCGCTGCGGGACTCCCCGGGGTCCACCCGGGGGAAGACTGTCGCGCTCAGCGCCATCTGGTACGCAGCGCGGGTGACCGGCGGCGAGCCAAGCCTTGGTAGCCAGGAGCGCTGGAGGGTGTGTTCCCCGCTTTGGCGGCGTCCCGCGCCTCGACGACAGCGGGAAGCAATTGCAAGTCATAGGCCCGGGTCGCCTCGATCCTTGAGTAGCTGTCAGTCAACTGGAGGCAGACCGCGATCTGCTCCGTTCGCGCCAGCAACTGGTCAAGCAGCAAGGCGATCTGCGCCGCCACCTACAAGGCCTGCTACGAGGCAACGGCCATCACTACCGCGCGGCTACGGGCGCGCGAGCGCAGTGGACCAAGACCCACTATCGGT
>JBCCWS010000104.1 GCA_039193195.1 Pseudomonadota bacterium | reverse complement strand
GTGGCTCGTGGGACTCCTTCGGCGGGCCCCTGCGTTCCGCCTGCCGTGACGCTGGCCACGCCGACGTCCGCTTCAACCTCGTGGGCTTCCGCCTGGTCGCAGGTCCCCCGAGTGACCGCGCCGGGACGGCGCGCGGCGGCGCGGTTGCTGCGGAGCGCAACCGCCAAGCCTCCTCGCGCCGAAAACGCCGCCCTTCGCGATGAAGTTCAAATTCTTCTTCATCCCCACCCACCACACGACCAGCGCCGAGGATCAACTCAACGCCTTCGTCAGCCAGCACGCCATCACCGACGTGCGCCGCGAGTACAGCCCCCGCAGCGATCCCCCGGGCTGGAGCATTTGCATCACCTACGAAGGTGCTTCGCCCTCCGCCTCAGACACGCGACGCTCGCGCGAAGAGGTCGATTACCGCCGCGTGCTGTCGCCCGAGGACTTCAGCGTGTACTACGAAGCGCGCGAGCTGCGCAAACAGCTCGCTGCCGAGGCGGGCATCCCCGTCTACCAGGTGTTCACTAACAAACAACTGGCGGAGATGGTCACGGGCCGAGTGCGCAGCGTCACCCAGCTCCGCGACATCGCGGGCGTCGGGGCTGCGCGCGTCGAGCGCTACGGTGAGGCGTTCGTCGCCCTGATCACGCGCCTGCAAGAAGAGGAGGCGCCGGACCAATGAAGCGCTTCCTCATCCACGACGAGCAGGTGTCGAGCTGGCAAGCCGTAGCATCGGCGAGCCGGCGCGCGGCGCGGGGCAAGCGGAATCGAGCGGAGGTGGTGGCATTCTTCGCCCATGCCGACGACGCGCTGGCCAGGGTGAGCGCGGCGCTGCGCGGCGGTCGGCTGCCGCGAGGCACCTTTCGCCGTTTCGTCATCCACGATCCGAAGCGTCGGGAGATCACTGCGGCGCCTTTCGAGGATCGCGTCGCCCATCACGCGATCGTCCAGCCCTTGGTGCAGCCGCTGGACACGTGGCTAGCCGCCACCAGCTTCGCGTGCCGTCCCGGAAAGGGCGTTCACGCCGCCGTTCGTCACGTACAGCGCCAGTGCTGCCGATACCCGGTGTATCTGAAAATGGACGTATGCGCGTACTTCGAGCGCATCGACCACGCCCGCCTGCGCGCGTTGCTCCAACGGCGCCTCAAAGGCGGCCTGCTTTTCGATCTTCTCGACGCCGTGTTGGCAAGCTTCAGCGCCGTCCGGGGCCGGGGCCTGCCGATCGGCGCGCTCACCTCGCAGCAGTTCGCCAACGTCTACCTCAACCCTGCCGACCAGTGGCTCCTCGCCCACCCCCACGTGCGCGCCCACTGCCGCTACATGGACGACACGGTGGTTTGGTGCGAGTCGACGCGCGAGGCCCGTGAACTCTTCACCGCCTATCAAGACTACTTGCACGAGCACTGGGCCCTGACCCTCAAGGCGCCGGTGATCCAACGCTCGCGCCACGGCATCGGCTTCTGCGGCTACCGCGTGAGCCCCGGCAAACTGCGCCCATCGCGCCGGCGCTTACAGCGCTGCAAGACGGGCCTGCACGCCTGGCAGGCGAAGTACCTCGCGGGCGATATCGACGCCCTTCAACTCCAGCAGATTACCGACGCTCTGCTGGCCATGCTGTTGCCCGGAGAGAGCACGGGCTGGCGCCGCGACCTGCTCGCGCGAGGATTACCCGTTGTCGACTCCTAGTCGCTACACTTGGCTGCGGGCACGACGCGTCACGCTGGCGGCAACCGCGTCATCCGCGGTGGCTCGTGGAACAACAACGGCAGGAACCTGCGTTCCGCCTACCGTAACGCTAACCACGCCGACGACCGCAACAACAACGTGGGCTTCCGCCTGGTCGCAGCTCGCCGTGGGGCACCGCAGTGTGCATGACCCACGGGGACCAGCGTCGTGTCCTGTCCTCGCGCCGCTGGCGGGGGGCGAAGCCAAGAGGGCCGGTACGTGAGTCGCGCGTCTGTAAAAGCGTACCGGCACCTCGCCTCGCTGCTGGAGGAGCTCGGCCAGCGCGAGCGTCCGCCCCCGCCCGGGAGTCCCTGGCGGGAGCACCCGCCTCAAGTGTTTCCGGCGCCTTGGGCGAGCAGTTGGGGGGAGGATGAGTTTGGGGTGTGGTGTGGGTTCTCCGTGGGCGGGGTGGAGCAGCGCATGCGGTGGATCCCGCCGGGCGTGGCGCAGGTGGGGTCGCCAGATGATGAGCCGGAACGCTATGGGGACGAAGTGCGATACGAGCGTGCGGTCGACGGGTTCTGGATGGCCGAGACAGCTTGTAGCCAGGATCTCTGGCGTGCGGTGGTGGGCGATGACCCGTCCGAGTTCAAGCAGGGAGACCATCCTGTCGAGAGCGTGAGCTGGGATGATGTCCAGAAGCGTTTCTTACCCATGGTGACCCAACAGCTCCCGGGGGCGAGGCTACCCACTGAGGTGGAGTGGGAGTACGCGTGCCGTGCCGGTACGGTCTCGCCGTTCTGGTGGGGGAGGGTGCTATCGCCGGGGCTGGCGAATTACGACGGAAACTACCCCTACGATGGCGGGAAGAAGGGAGAGTACCGCCAGAGAACCAGGTCGGTTTTGAAGGGTCTTCCCAATCCATGGGGGCTCTACCAGGTGCATGGCAACGTCTTCGAGTGGTGCCAGGATGAGTGGCAAGATGATCCGCGCCAGCCGCCGGTGGGCGCTGGCGGC
>JBCCWS010000103.1 GCA_039193195.1 Pseudomonadota bacterium | reverse complement strand
GGCGGCGTGGGCGGCGAGGTCGGCGTGGGCGGCGTGGGCGGCGGAGGCGGCGGCGTGGGCGGCGAGGGCGGCGAGGGCGGCGTGGGCGGCGAGGGCGGCGTGGGCGGCGTGGGCGGCGGAGGCGGCGGAGGAGGCGTGGGAAACAATCCAGCCGGTGCTAGACGAACTGCTTTCCATTGGCCCTGAAGGTAAGTTCACGAAGGCCGTCCCGACCGAGCAACTAGCGGCTTTGGCATTGTCATGACCACCCACGTACGGGGCTGCCAATGCGCCGCCTGCCTGCAGTCCTCCCCGGTCCTGCGCATGCTCCGCGGTGAGCAGCGGTTCCCGTGGGAGCCGGCGCCTAAGCGCGTGCGTAGGGGCGGGCTGGGGCCGCGGGGGTTGGTGGCGTTGGGCGGGAGGATGACGCAATGACGAACGCTACCGTGCCGATGTTCGAGGTGGTCAAGTGAACTGCTCGCATATGTCCGTCGCTGAGCTTCAGAGCGCGATTGCGGGCGCCGACCCGACCACGGAGGCGGTCCTTCGGATTGAGCTTTCTACTCGGGTCGATGGGCTGGCTCTGGACGTCCAGCATGCCAACGACCGAGCGGAGGCTGCGGAAGAGGAACTAGGCAACCTCGAAGCGGATGCGGAAGCATACGAGGCAGAGCGCGACCGCCTAAACGATGCGGCGGTAGAGCTGATTAATGCACTCGATGATGTCGCTCTGCCAGCCGATGCCTCAAAGGCCCTGGCTGAGCTGATGGAAGTCTGCGTGTGACCCGCCTAACCGCAGAGCAAGCGACCAAAGCCGCGAACATCATCAAGGAGCTGTGCGACGACCTGGAGAGCGAACTTCAGGACCGCTGGCAACCTGAGCACCACCCGGCGAGCAAGGCGCGATTCGATCGAGATATGGATCTCGTGCGCGAAGGTCGAGCGATAGCCAAGGAGCTGTCCATGGCGATCATGGGTGTGAGCGAGGAGGATATTGCGGAGTCGAAGGTTAAGCGACCGTGACCGACGGAATCTTGCAATTCGAGCGCCTGGCGGAGATCGTGGGCCGAAAGAGCCCGGCGCGCGTGGTCGAGTACCTGCGCAGCGAACGCATCCCCTACCGCCTGAACGCCGACGGCAAGCCGTACACCAGCGTCCAGGCTCTCGGCCTCGATCGTGCACCCGACACATCGAAGGCGCAGCCTGACAGTCAGCCGAACTTTTCGGCGCTAGGTGAGTAATGAGCAAGGGGCTACCGAAATACGTCTTCGTTCGCTACGGGTCCTACCTGTACCGACGGAAGCTGACGGGGCACCCGGCGGCGTCAGCGAAGACGGGGCTAATCCAGAAGGTGCTTTGCCGCGTTGGCGAGGGACTTCCGACGCTTTATGAGCAGCTCGCAAAGTTCGAGCGCCGCTTAGAGACCGGCCACCAGACCGGCACCTTCGGCCAGATCATTGCGGAGTACCTCACGTCGCAGCGGCTTGCCGAGAAGGCGCCCGCGACACGAGACGAGTACACGCGGATTGTGAACAAGCTGATGCCGGTGTTTGCCCACATGGCGCCGCGCGACATTGAGCGCTCGCACATCGCCATGATGATGGACCAAATGAAGGCGCGCGTGATGGCTAACCGGTATCGTTCGGTGATGTCAGACATCTTTGAGTATGCGATGCGCTGCGGGCACCTGAACGAGAACCCGGCCAAGGGCATCAGCCGCAACACTGAGCACGCCCGTGGGCGGGTGCTGGAGACGGCTGAGCTACAAGCCGCACTCAACGTAGCACCGCCGCACTATCGTCGCGTGATGGCCGCACAGGCGCTCATGGCGAAGCCTAGGCAGTCAGATCTCGTGGCGCTTCGTAAGGAGCACATCACGCCCGAGGGCGTTGTGATCGTGGAGAGCAAGACCGGGCGCCGGTCTGTCGTGGCGTGGTCAGATCTATTGCGCCAAGTGATCCGCGAGGCCCTAGAGGCGAGCACGTGTGAGCACGTATTCTGCGAGGATCTCAGCGCCCGTAAGCGACAGCGCAAGCGGAAGGCCCCGCCCCATGCATGCGGCGAACAGTGCAGCGCGTGGACGCTGGACAGCATCCGTCTGGCGCACAAGCGGCTGGGCGTCGACTTCACGTTCCACGATCTGCGGTCGTGGGCGAAGAGCAACCACGCGAACCCGGAGAGCCTTGGGATGCTCCCGAGGTACCAGCGAGTGCGTAAGATTGAGCCGGTTAGGTAAACGAACCCAAACAGGGGCGACCAATGAGCGACAAGAAAGACCCGGACTTCCCATACTCGGGCGAGGAGAATCGCCGGCCATTGAACTACGTGGCGCAGTCAATTCTTGGTGAGCTGAATATCGACGGACTCCTAGGAGATCCCGTGCCGATGGAGAAGGTGCACGCGATACATGACGTTATCTGCAAGGTGCTGGCCGGAGAGCGTGGGCGAGAGCACTCGCTGCGGGCCGGAGCCCCTAACCAACAAGAGGAAAGCTGATGGGATGGTGTGCGATTTCGTAAATAGTGTGCGATTGGCGCTGCGAGCGCGATTGCCAGGAGCGTGTACGTGTTTGAAGTGACTAGAGAAAATGGTGGGGCATCAGGGACTCGAACCCCGAACCTACTGATTAAGAGTCAGCTGCTCTACCAATTGAGCTAATGCCCCAGTTTGGAAAACTGGTAGGTAGCCGCCAGGACGGCGCTACCGAAATATGGGGTGGACGATG
>JBCCWS010000102.1 GCA_039193195.1 Pseudomonadota bacterium | reverse complement strand
CCCACGGCGGCACCGACGACCCAAGCAACCTCACCTCCCCCTGCGCCTTCTGCCACCTCGAAGGCGAACACGGCGGCCGCCGCAAAAGCCTCCCCCCAGGCAACAACCCCACTTGGCTCCTAGGCCGCACCCCCATCATCCGAGTCCAAGCCCGCGAACGAACCCTGCTTAGCTAACCTCGTCTCACGGGCACAAGGCCACGCACTCGGCAACGACCTCGCCTCGATCCCCTCACGGGCAAAGGGCCACGCACTCGGCGACGACTTCGCCTCGATCCCCCGGCAGGTCGGGCCTGAGAATGTAGTCGCACGCGCCCTGGGGATCACTCACGTAGCACCGCGCATCGCATACGGTCAGCGAACCGCTGCATCCGTCGGGAAACTGCTCGGGGGGCACCCTGCCCGGAACCGCAACACTCAGAATGCAGTCCGTAACGATCTGCGCCGCCTCTTGGCACACAGCGCTCGGATCATCATCCGCACAGCCCCCCACCACGAGCAACAAACCACAACACCAAAGCCAAGCGCGAGTCACCAGTCAACACTACCATGTCGCTAGCGTTCCCCTAGTCGGCTCGCATCCCACACCTTCGCCGGACCGGTTCCTCAACGCCCCGGCGGGCCGCTACACTGTCGAGGGGACAGTCGCAGAGGAAGGGGTACCCAGCCGATGGATAGAAAACGCGTCGAATCGACCACCACCTATGCGGCGGTGGTGCTTCTCTCGATTCTTGGCCCGCTCAGTGTGCTCGCGGTAGCGGACGGAGCGTTTGGTTGGGACCTGCTCGACGAGAACTGGGAGAGCGTCGCCTGGTTCGTCATCGGTGCGACCGCAGTCACGATCGTGTGTTGCGCCGTCGTGAGCGCGATGCTGAACGTCAGCCTCATGGCGGAATCCATGGCGAAGATCGCGGAGAAACTGGATCGCGACTCGTGAAGTCAACCGCCGACAGTCCGCGCAGGGTCCTCGTCATTGTCGGGCTCGCCCTAGCCGGGCTCGTTGCCCTACTTCATTGGTACGACACGAGGCGTCTCAACGAGCAGACTATCGAACTCGAAGAGCACGTCTGCGCTTCTCTCAATACCCAACAGACCTCGGAGTCCCTTGAGCGGGTCGCCTCCGGGTACTTCCCGGAAGACGGGCCAAGCTCGACTCCCTCGGTCTCCGTGGAACCTCTTCGCGGTATCCTAGGGTCCTACCGCCACCCGAGTTGGCGACTAAGCGGCACCGCATACTTCGGCCGCGGCGGCAGATGGTGGCTCCTTCGACCCTGGGGAGAGGACACTCTGAGTGAGATCAACGACGCACCCGACCCGATCGTAAACGCGCCTAGGTCAGTTTGCAGCGTACAGCCTGGCGGCAACCGCAACGAAGTCGATGTCGTGATGCCCTTCCGGTTCGGAAAGGTCGAAACGGCGATTCTGGTCCGCGCACAGCGCAAGCACTGACACAACGGTCAAGCAGGTCGTCGGCCACCAGAGCGAAATCGCGGACGCGGCACCCAACGAATGGACGCAAAAGAAGGCCGGCCGGCCCCCCCACCCCTACGCGCCGTCATTCGCAGCTGCACGCGAACCAAGCCGGCCATGGGTCCGACCCACCACAGGCCGGATCATCACATCCAAACTCCGCTTGGCATTCGATGGTTGCGTAGAGTTCCTCTTGGCAGTTCTCGCAGCCTGCGACGAGCCCAACGCGGTCGTAGCAGCTGCTCGCAGCAATCCCGCAACCGTCCTCCTCGTGCTGCTCGCACGCCAAACGGAGCCTCTCCTGCCCTTCGCTCTCAACGTCGCATCCAAGCATCACAGAAGCCGTGGCGGCGACGACGAGCACGTAGCGAAGCGCGGCGGCAACCCGAAGGATCGGCAAAGTCGGTGTGGCAAACTGCATGGCAAACCTCCCAGCACCAACTGGGTAGCAACACACGTGCCAGCGGTCTTCTTTCGAGTATGGCTGGTTTCTGAGCGCCCCGCGGATCGGACCCGGCTGCATCCGTGGCACGAAGCGCACGCAAGTGTGGCGCCTACGGCACATCAGAAGACGCGAAGCCTCCATCGCAGCAAACAGGCCACACCCGCTAGGTCGGGCCGACCAGCACGCACGGGAAGCCCAAGCGCCGAAAACGCGTTACTCCATAGGTGCATCCCCTCGGCAAAGCGATCCGCCGAGTCGTCGTCGTGTCTCTAGGAGTTGCCATCGCGTACGCGGTGGGTCTCTTGGGCATCTTCCACGCGGGCGACGATCTCGGCTGCTGCATGGCAGACTGCTGCCGCGACTCCACGCAGTTCACCGTCACGGCGCTGCGATCAGTCGGCATGGTGTACCGCGCCGACAACGCGGGAGCTTGCCCAACCGCCGACAAACTGGTGGATCAGCGCTACATCCAGCCAGGCTCCTGGCAGGACGACTTCACCTTCCACTGCGAAGGCGACACGGTCGTGGTGACAGGTCCTCCCGAGAAACCCAAACCCCCGACCCCCAAGCAAACCTGGTGTCCCGTGGTCGACGCCGCGCTGACGATCTGGCTTCTCCCGTTCCGGTCTTGAGCATCTCGACGCGCAGCTTCGCGATTGACCTCGCTGCTTTCGGCCACATCACAGCAGCATGCAATCCTTGCCCCTGTCGCGTGGCACTCGGCCGATGTTCGACTCCTGCTCCACGCAAGCGCGACTCACCAGGACGGCGGTCATCTGCTGCCTCTAACAGTGTCACTTGTTCTAATAATCGCGCGTGATGGGCCTAGTTTTAGTGCCCTGATCTGGCCTATGCAGATCGCGTTGTCCGCCATACTGATTGGTATGCTTTTGGCCTACAGGCCTCGCTG
>JBCCWS010000101.1 GCA_039193195.1 Pseudomonadota bacterium | reverse complement strand
GTGTTGCGGACGGACGCCCATGCAGACGCTGGTGGATGGTCGCGGCTTGTGGGAGAGCAAAGTCAGTTCGCTGAACTGATCTGACAACTGCACGGCCATCGAGGTCGATAACTGTCAGATCAGGTCGCGACTAGCACACCTCAGTTGTCCATGGAGCCGACACTGCCTGCTCGCGCAGAGACGTGGTTACGTCTGACTCGTAAGGTTCCATCGCGATGTCTTTCCGTTCAGTTCCGTGTAAGGAGGTCGTGCGGCGTGGGCAGAGGGCTACAAGGGCTACCCACCTAATCCTACTTCAAATCCAAAGACACCAGGCGGTGGGCGCCGCTGTGGTGCGGCCACAAGCTTTGCCCTAGCTGCCGCGAGGTAGGCTCTGAACCAAGGATGAGCCGCCGTAGAAGCAACTCTTGGAGTCAAGTCCATCAAAGTGTACGGGCGGGCCTGGCTCATCATCTAGCAGACTGCCAGCGTCCCGCGCAGTAACCATGCTGAGAACCAAGCACGGAGCAGCAAGGAATTACGAATCTGGCACGGCAGGTTAGCCAGCCGCCTGTAGGTCGCTCGTAGTCTGAACTCGCGGGCACACGAACCTGGGCAAAAGGCGTCCCGGTGGCGATTTGATCTCGACCTGCGCGACGCTCAATTAAATGACCAACGATAGGCTACATCCGAGTCGGTCTCAGGCGCCTCATTCAGCGTCGTGTTTGACGACCCCACCGGCCTCCACGAACAGATCATCCATCTCCTTTAGCACCCACCTCAGCTCATCCCGAAGAATCCTCAGGCCTCGGCGTTCTTGCACCTCGCTCACCGTACTCCGCCAACGGTGTGCGTCATCGAGCATCCAGCCTAGAATTCCGACTGAAGTGTTCTCACAACCGTTAACACACGCGAAAAACGCTCCTGGCCGTTTACGCCCACCTAGAAGCATCATGGGCGCCGTACAACGGCTGCACCGCATGGTCTCAGGGTAGGTAACCATGTTGAAGGCAACCTTGGATGGCAGCCCCGCCTTTGCAGCCGCGATGAATTTCTCGATGTTCGGTTCGAAATAGGCTGGTAGGGCATCGACCCTGACCAGCAAGATGTCTAGAGGCCGGCAATGCTCCTCTAGAGCATCAATGGCGGCGATGCGCTCCGCGCTGTCGGATTTCCTGACGATCACCCAAAGTTGCTCGATGACGCCACGAGGGTTGGTCACCGCAGCATCGATCGACAGCCCCATCAGCTCGTCGAGCCTCTCAGGCTGAGAGCTTCCCGCCGCAAAGTCGATGGCGCGACGAAGATCCATCATCGCCTGTAGATGGTAATCCGTCTTAGCGAAGTACTTCCTCAGTGCAACGCACAGGCTGAAGGTATCCGTTTGCCAGGGTTGGTTCGTAAGTCTCATGCCTTGCCTCGTCTCCAGTTGATGCTAAGTCGGCCCTGTAGTGAGCCTCGCTCCCTAGACAATCTACTAAGGCACTCGACGCCTATAGCGCCCGCCCGAGCACCAGAGCTGTGGGCTGCTGGAAAGCCACTGATATCGCTTAGGATTTCGCTCAGCAGCATCCCGGGTGAGAGTTCGGAGCTGAAAAATTGAACGAAACGCGGATTCCTCAACCTAGAGAACAGCCTGCTGTCTGCAAGTACCCGTGTTTGGATGCGGGAACGGTTCTTGCTGCAGTGCGTAATAGCACCTTAGTAGACTTACCAGAGAAGCCACCGCACCTCCGACTTGTCAGAGTGTGTTGGTGGACTTGAATGTAGGGAGCGCGACCAAGGCTCGCGAGAGGACAGGGGAACACCGCGATGAGAAAGGTACACCGCGCTTACAGCCCTCGGACTCGCACCGCTCCGGCGCAGTTTGTGAGCACCCAACGGCGGGTCGGGCGACGCGACGAGTTGGTACACAACGACCCTGATCGCGTCGAAGGTCCGGAACACTGGTGAACCGCAGCGATGACGACCGTATATCACCGTGACGCCAGTTCACCTCCGAAGCGGAAGGGCGATCGTGAGTGACGGCATTCTCCAGTTTGAACGTCTGGCCGAGATCGTGGGCCGCAAGAGCGCCGCGCGCGTAATCGAGTACCTACGCGCCGAACGCATTCCCTACCGGCTGAACGCCGACGGCAAGCCATACACCAGCATCCAGGCCCTAGGCTTAGACCGTGCGCCGCAGCTCGACAACGGTGAGCCTGGTCCGGACTTCGAGGCGCTCACATGAGCAAGCCACCACGCCTTCCCGATGGCGTTAGTATCCGAGATGGGTCCTACCGATTCCGGAAGCGAATCGGTGAGGGCCGCCGAATCGACTTGAAACTGTGTCGCGTCGAGGAAGGGCTAGCGATGATGTACGAGCGCCTGGCCGAGGTCGAGCGTCAACTGCAGACCGGACAGCCAGTTGGCACCATGGGCGAACTGTTTGTGGACTACTTGGCGAGCACAAGACTAGCGGAGAAAAAGCCGTCGACGCAGCACGAGTACCGTCGGATTGTCGGTAAGCTAGTGCCTGTATTCGGTCAGATGAAGCCCGAACAGATAAGACGCTCGCACGTGGCGCAGATGATGGACCGTATGGCCGCTGCGGTAATGGCCAACCGTTACCGCTCCGTGCTTTCCGATGTCTTCGAATACGCCATGCGCCGGGGGCTCGCCGAGTCGAATCCTTGCAAAGGAATCGCTCGAAACCGCGAGCGCCCTCGCAATCGAGTAGTAAGCACCGAGGAGATCAATGCCGCGCTTCAGGTAGCAGCGCCTGCGTTCCGGCGCCTACTCGCTGCACAGGCGCTGATGGCCAAACCCCGGCAGGCGGACCTTATCGCCATGACGCGCGACCAGGTAACGCCCGACGGGATACGGTTCGCCGAGAGCAAAACGGGCGCTGGCAACGTCATCGAGTGGACGGATCTACTCCGTGCGCTGGTTCGCGAGGCGCTCGAACACTCCAAGTGTAAGCACGTGTTTGCTCAGGATCGCTACCCTGCCAAACCCTGGTCTGCATCCGGGGTGCACTCAGCGATGCGACGACTGAAGGTGTCGTTCACGTTTCACGATCTGCGATCCTGGGCGGCGTCCAATCACGCGCGTCCCGAATCGCTTGGCATGCTGCCCCGCTACCAGCGGGAGCGGCGCATCACTCCCGTGAGGTAAGGGATACGAAAGCAGGCACTAGCACCAAGGTGGGTGTGATTTCTCAGGGTGGGTGTGATGAGAAATCCGCGTCGACGCTAAGTGACTGAAAAATGGTGGGGCATCAGGGACTCGAACCCCGAACCTACTGATTAAGAGTCAG
>JBCCWS010000100.1 GCA_039193195.1 Pseudomonadota bacterium | reverse complement strand
TGATGATAGCGAGCAAACGAGCGCCGGCGAAGTACCCGTAGTACCAGAGGGGCATCTCGCCGTTAACGCAGGCAGCCTCGATCTCGTTGACTGGAGGGGTTCTGTATCACCTGCGCTTCTTCTTTGACTGCAGCAGCGACATCCTCCAACAGGTACTGTGCTACGACTGCCGGGAGCTCCGAGCCTGCGAGCTACTGCAACATGGCGAGCTCCTGCGGAGGAGCCACAGCAACCAGACTCCGAGACCTCCCCCGAGGCCGCGCACTCCTCCTAACTACATCAAGCTCCCAGAGACTTAGTCTTAGTGCGCGTGGTGGGCGTCGTACCTGCGACGGGTCATGAAGCAACAAGACACGTACTCTTTGAGGGCAGCGTCGATCTTGGCCTTCTTGTGAGCGACGTGGAAGCGCCCGAGCACGAGATACTCGATCATGTACCCAGTGACGCCAATCGTAACCATCAGAGCCGTGATCGGCTCCGCCATTTTTCCCGGCTTGATGTACTTCGTAACCGCGAACTGCTCAAATTTCGCGTATGCCTCGGTGTACGTCGCGGGTGACACCACCATTTTCAGAGCTAAGGCGGTGTCAGAAACGTTACAATCCACGTACCCGCTTGAACCGCTGCCATCGACATGATTGTTAAGGGTTTAAGCGACGGATCCCTCGAGCGATGTGTTGTACCATTTGAGGGCGGCTTCGGGCGTGATACCGTTGCAAGCCGAGGTATGATTCTCGACGAAGTCAAAGAGAGACCGAAAGGGCACGAGCGTCGAATCCCCCGCATCAAAGCCGCCGAGCAGGATACCGAAGGGCGCTGCGAGCGTGGGCCAGCGGCAGAAACTCGACAACTGGCACACCGAAGTTAGCGGGGCGAGGGCGAGGCGGTAATAGCTGCCGAGACGCTCGTCCTGGTCGCGCAGGGTGATGCGCATGTAGGGATATCGGCGCTTGATGGTCGCGATGATGGCGTCGACGAGCGCGGCCGACGTGCAGCTGCATGCGTCGCGGTCGATTTTGTGACTGAGGCCGGGGAGCGCCGATCTGTAGTCGCTCTCGCTACAGCTCCTGTGGAATGGCTGTGTGATGATGCCGACCGACGTGGCGTGCCGCGGGATAAAGGCGAGGAGCTTGGGCATGGTCACCATGCCGTAGATGCCCGTAGCGAGAACGTCGCCGAGGCGGACGTGGATGGCCACGTCGTCGAGTTCGTCGCCGTCTTTGGGAAAGCCGACGCACGTGCCCCAGGCTTGGAGCCCGGTGCGGACTTCGTCGTGGAAGGTGCTGGTGTCGACGTAGGGCGAGTAGGCGTCTCGGGCGCGGTGTGCAGCTTTCTTCGATGCGCTGCAGGTCAGCTCGACAGCGGCGCTCGTGTCGACTCGCGCGCTGTCGACGCGCGACACGACGTCCGGCAGCACCGACGCCAAGTCGTGCGCCTCGGCGAGGCCACACCAATGCGGCCGAGGCATGGCGAAGTTCAGGTCGCCGACGGCAGCCGCCGCTCGTGCGATCGCGTAGTGCGCAAAGTTGTTGCCTTCTTGTCTTACGCCGCTCGGACTACACTGACCAATCTTGTGACTCAAGTCTCCGGGCTGGGCGCAAAAGGTCAATGTAGAATGTGCGCTCGCGTTGAGCGCACTACACATAAACTTGGACTGCAGGCCATCGCACGTCGCGTTTCTCAGCTCGAGGCGCAGGTGCCGCACGTCCGGTCGCCGCGTCCCCGAACTCACGGCCGAATCGAAGTTGCATTCGGCCGCACCCACGACCCACACCAATAGCAGCATCAGATAGGACTCCAGACGTGAGAATCGCCGAAGGCCAAGAACTTGCCGAGAATAAAATCTCTTTAGAAACTAGAAATTTCGAGAGAATATCTTGTGGCAAATATACCTGTCCCTATCTGGTTCCCGAACTGTCAACTGACGATGGCACGCCCACGTCCCAGGGGCTGTAGTTGTTTGAGGTGAAGACGGTGTCCTTCTCGGCGTCGCGCTACCCTCGGCATGCCATCCAACATGCCCCGTTGGCCTGCGCGCGTCCACGGTTCACGCGGAGTATCGTCGGAGTGGAACAGAAGGCAAGAGGAGATGATAGTGGAAGGGACACGGCCAGTCACACAAACGGTTTTCGGCACTGGCCAACGAGGCGCTGACCGACTTTCCGGATCTGATCGAAAAGGGAGAGGCCGCATGACCGAGGCGACCGCGCACATCGTGGCGGTTCAGGACGATTTGGTCGAGATCGAGGCCCTCCCTCTGCCCGACGGCAGCCCCGGCACGCTCGTCAAGAACGAGGTGGTCTACATCCTGCCGTCGAAACCCGCCACCGACGGCCGGAACGAGCGCCTGAAGGCCGAAGTGCTGCGCGTGCGTGGCACCTGCGCCGACGCCCAGGTCTATGAAAGCACCCAAGGCGTCGCGGTCGGCGATCCGGTCGAGCAGTCGAACCGCCTGTTGTCGGTGGAGCTGGGGCCCGGGCTGCTGGGCCAGGTCTACGACGGGCTGCAGGCGCCCTTGCAGCGTCTGGCCGATCTGCACGGCATCTTCCTGCCGCGCGGCGCGGACGTCGATGCGCTGGACACGGCGGCCAAGTGGTCCTTCACGCCGATCCTGAAGGTCGGCGACAGCGTTCGGGCCGGAGACGTGCTCGGGACGGTCCCGGAGGGGCGCTTTGCCCACAAGATCATGGTGCCCTTCAACTGGACCGGCAGCTACAAGGTGGTCTGGATCCAGGAAGGCGCGGCGCGGGTCCACGACACGGTGGCGCGGCTGGCCGACGAGGCGGGTACCGAGCACAAGCTGACCCTGGCGCAGAAATGGCCCGTGCGGCGGGCCTTGCCGGCCGACCTGCTGAAGCGGGCTTCGTCGCGGCGGACCTATCCGGACGAGCCGGTGCTGACCTCGCAGCGCCTGATCGACACCTTCTTTCCCATCGCGCGGGGCGGCACGGCCTGCATTCCAGGACCCTTCGGCGCCGGGAAGACGGTGCTGCAGAACCTGATTGCCCGGAACGCCCAGGTCGATATCGTCATCGTGGTGGCCTGCGGCGAGCGCGCCGGCGAGGTGGTCGAGACGATCAAGGACTACCCCGAGATGGTCGATCCCACGTCGGGCGGCAGCCTGATGGACCGCACCATCATCATCTGCAACACCTCGTCGATGCCGGTTGCCGCCCGCGAGGCGTCGATCTTCACCGGCATCACGCTGGGCGAGTACTACCGGCAGATGGGCCTCGACGTGCTGCTGATCGCCGACAGCACGTCGCGTTGGGCGCAGGCGATGCGCGAGACCTCGGGCCGGCTCGAAGAGATCCCCGGCGAAGAGGGCTTCCCGGCCTACCTCGAAAGCTCGATCAAGGGACTCTACGAACGTGCCGGCGTTATCGAGACCAACGACGGCACCAAGGGCAGCCTGACGCTCATTGGCACGGTCTCTCCCGCCGGGGGGAACTTCGAC
>JBCCWS010000099.1 GCA_039193195.1 Pseudomonadota bacterium | reverse complement strand
TTTTACCTCGGTGACTGATCTGAAGCGTAAGCTCATGCGCTACGTACGCCAGTACAACAAGTCGCCAAAGACCGTGAAGTGGAAGTACTTCGACCCAACGCGCCGAATCGCTACTGAATCAGCTGTTACAGGACACTAGTTGGTCCCGACGCAAGGGTCTCAGGGTCTGCGGTGGCGCGGCGGAGTGAGCCCAATAGGACAAGCACACCTAGTGTCGCTCGGTTTCTCACAGGCCTAGCCCCCGTTCGGCAATGCCGTCGTACAGCTAAACCAGAGCGCGCGACTCTGCTGCTCTCAGCAGGGCGGGAGAATACGCCATTTCCTGCGGGTCCTCGGTCCTCGCTCATTAGCGGTACAGGTGAAACGAACCGGCACAGCCTACCGGTCTGCTGCTGCAGCGACGGTTGGCGATGAGGGGCCTATCAGGGATATCCACCGATTCGCAATTCGTGGCCGCCCTCGCCCTCGCCGATGTGCGGGTCGGTACGATCCTCGACGCAGTGTTCCCGACCGTGCTCACGCTCCAATGCCGAGTCCGAGACCAGCCAAGCCGTCGCCTTCTGGGATGGAAGGCGGTCTGGAACTGGAGATTCTAGGTGGCGGCAGAGGCACCCGCCTCGCCTTCTGAGCGAAGATCCTCAGCGAGCAACACCTGCAGCCGGCAGCTCCCAGATGCCAATCCGGCGAGACCACGGTCTCTGACACCGTTTAATCCGAACCTCTAGGCGTTCCTCGGCGGCACGCGCGCGCTCCGGCGGAACGGCGTTGCCGGCCTGTTTCGTCGCAGGTGCCCATCTGCAGCTGCCGCAGTGGCGAATACGGTGGTGGCACCGGTCATCGACCAAGCGACGCCACAGCGCCTGCGCAACGCAGGCGCCCGTCCTCACGGGTGGGTGAAATCCCCTGAGACCCGACCCTGCCGGGGCGACGAAGCCAAGAGGGAATCGACGAGCGGCAGGCAGTTTTCAACTCTTGCCCGCACATATCTCCTACGGACTTAACGGTCGGTCGTCGAACAGCGAACAGTGTCGATGACGCTAGGCGCGCACGACGATAGAGAATGGCGCCATCGAAAAGAGTCTTAGCTATCACTGACGGCTTCTATGACTGCATTTGGTGGAACCTCAACAACACTAGCGGAGGCAGTGCCCATGAGAGCATCGCTCACAGCCGTTTGCATACTACTGATTACAAGCATGCCAGCAGCTGCAATGATATTTCCTGACTTCAACGTTAGGCAGTTGCAGTCTATAGCGCAACGTGCAGATTTGGTGTTCGTCGGAACGGTTACGAAGATTGAGTACGCGCAATCCGCACCCTCTATCGGTGCGCCTCGTGGCGCTCCCCACACCTACGTCACTTACCACGTCGAGAAAACCCTCTCGGGGGAGGCAGATGGTAGGCACGTGACGCTGAGATTCCTCGGCGGTCCCCTGGCAGATGGTCGCATCACCTATGCGGACGGATTTCCCCTGTTTGATTTGGGTGATCGAGATCTATTGTTCGTCGCTGGCAACGGGCGTGCTCTTTGTCCCCTAGTCCAGTGCAGCGGCGGGCGCTTTAGATTGGTTGATGGATACGTCTACTCCGAAGAAGGTCGTGTGATTGAGCTCAACCGCCGGGGCGAGCTGCGCGATAAGGGACCCCAGCTGCTCCTAGAAGCTGTCACTAACCGAGTCGGCGACCATACCCTGTCACGGGTCGAAGTGCTGACCGAAGGTGACTCTGACCTGGCCTCACGCCGCGAATTGGCGCGCTCTCTCGAGGTATCCGAACTCATGGCTGCTTTGAGCCATGCCCTAGGTCCAGAGCGCCAACGCTCGGGCGCCTTTCCCTTTCACTCTGCGGACGCCGACGACACGTTCACCATAGATGGCCTGGCGGCGGTGGACGCACCGGACGATCCAGCGGAACATCCGGTATTGCCGAGCAGCGATCAGGATCTCCGCGAACTCGCTGCGTTGCGGACCAACAGGGGTAACCCGGTTTTGCCCTCGCACGCCCACGAAGCACACCATGACGCAAGTCCAGATCACCAGGAGGAGGCACCATGAGCTCACGCAAACTTCAAAGGTGCACGCTACTGCTTAGCCTACTGCTAGCGCAGCACGTCGCCGAAGCCTACAACTGGGTCAAATGCGACGATCAAAGCGTAGACTGGGATCAGGCTCATCAGCCCATTTCCCTCTCTGCGATCAGCTTCGCTCCTGGCTCTTGGCGGGATGCTTTGCTTTCCTCGATCGATCTGATCAACCACAACCCGAGCCAGTTTCAACTCGCCGCGAGCACCGATGACACCAGCATCGGGTTCTACAACGACCAGAACGAGTCTTGGTTCTCGAGCGATGCCGATCTATTCAACGGTGCCGCGGCGATCGCCTTTCGAGTGTTGGACTGCGACAACGACTGGTTCTTTGGCGACGGAAAGAAAATCCTAGAGGCGGACGTGGTCTTCAACGTGGAAGGCGGGTTCAGCGATAGTGAGCAGCGCTGGTATACCTACACCACATCTCAGTACGCGCCCAACTTGCGAGCCTACGGGGGTAACTTCATTCAGTTCCAGGCTGCTGCGATCCACGAGCTCGGTCATCTTGCCGGTCTGAACCACACAAGCGACACCTACAACTCGATGGGCGACAGCTTCACCCATGTGCACAACAACGATGCGAAGGTGACACCGTATCTGGGCGAAGACGCAGCCAACGGCTTGATCACCCACTACTTGTACCCTAGCGAAGTTCGCGAGGACGTCGCCGTCTCGCACTTCAAGCACGTGGGCTCATTCTCTGAGTTCAGTGAGCACGACTTCACCGAGCTCGCTGACGCGTCCGGCGGACAGCTCGCATCCTTCGAAGAGAACGGAGAAACCGTGTACATGGTCAACCGCGGCCAAACCGTGTCCTTCGAGCTCACGTACGAGAACAATGGACGCGTCTTTCAAGAGACCAAGGTGGGGTTCGTGGTCTCGACAAACGACTACATCACCACCTTCGATCCGCTCATCACTCGCTGGAACTTCAATCTCGGGAGGAACATCGTATACACAACAGCCGTCACGCTAGAGATCCCCGACAACCTCACCTCTGGCAGAGCCTATTGGCTTGGTGCGATCATCGACTACGAGGACACGCTCGCCGAAGTCAATGAGCGCAACAATGCGACCTACTTGCCGATCTGGGTCAACTAGCCGAAGCCCAAATCAAAATCGTACCAGTCCAGCCGCGCCCCGCCCTCACAAGCGTCATGCCAGTTTACCCAACCGGTGTCGAGGCGGCGGTGTTGGTTGGTGGCTTCGCGCCGCACTGAAAGGCCAGACGACCTCACTTATCTCAGCGTGCTAGATTCGAGTGCAGTCTCAACAAAAACACCGAGAATGCCGATGCGCCTTGCGTTCGTTTCCCTGCTGCTTTGCACTCTTGCCGTTCACCCAACGGTCAGCGCCCAGCAGTTACTCCCCCGCGCCGTGGACGTCGACGGCGTCACCCGCAGCTACCTCGTGTACCTGCCTACGAGCTACGACGGCTCCCCCATGCCCGTGCTACTCGTCTACCACGGGGG
>JBCCWS010000098.1 GCA_039193195.1 Pseudomonadota bacterium | reverse complement strand
GACGCGTCAAAAATCATGATGTCCCTACCCGGCGACGACGCCATTTGGCGCCACCCTCGGGGGTCGACCGCTGGTCAGGACGCTCAACGCACTCATCGCCAACAAGGCAGCTTCCCAAGGCGATGGCAGGGGCGGGGGCGGGGGCGGGGGCGGCAACTAGTGTGCTGTCCCAGAAGTTCGTTGAAAGATACGCGGGTACTTTTCGCCCCTGAGTACGTTGCTCCTCCTCCCATGGGGCCTGCCACGCTCGTCCTCGCGCCGCACCCAGGAACGAAAAGCCCCGTGCGTAGTTTCCAACGAACTTCTGGGACAGCACACTAGCGCCGCAGCGGGCGCAGGTCCTACCGCCCAGCCGACCCACGGCCGTATCATCCACCCCGAGATAGCCATGCCGAGCGCACGCGTTGCATCCCATCGATAGCCCACTCGCCCAGCGCTCCAACGTGGCGCGCAAGGCCATCGCCTACTCGCTTCAGGGCCCGCGCACGGCACGTCGCTTCACGGCGCGGCCCGACGACTATCGCCGCGCGCCGCCGGTCATCGCCAACTCCATCCCCAAGAGCGGCACCCACCTACTTCTACAGATTGCTCGCGCCCTGCCGCGCGCCCGTTATTACGGCAGCTTCCTCTCCTGGGCCTCATCCCTCGACCTACGCAAACGCTCCGAGCGATCGATCGCGTTTCACCTCGATCGGGTGGTGCCCGGCGAGGCACTCGGCGCGCACTTGCACTACAGCGAAGCGACCTCTGCAAAGCTCGAGACGATCAACGCGCTGCACCTTATGATCGTGCGCGAGTACGAGGAGATCATCCGCTCTGAGGCGCACTACCTGAAGCACATGAACCGCTTCCACCGGATGGCGCGGGAGTTTCGGGGCTTAGATGCACCGGCGTGCATTGAGCGCGTACGCAAGGGTTCGCCCAGCCGCCCCGATCTATATCCCGCGTTCGCCGAGCGCGTTCGACCCTACGAAGGGTGGCGTGACGATCCGCGGGTACTGATCGTGCGCTACGAGGACCTCGCCAATCCGGCAACTCGCGCGCCGGCGGTCGAACGTATTGTCCACGCCTGGGCCACGCGTGCCGAAGGGAGTGAGGCACTCGACCTGGAGGCGTACACCCATCAGGCAGTGGCGTCGATTGCCCCACAGCGATCGCACACCTACTCGAATCGCCGAGGTGGTTAGCGTTTGCTGGACATAGCTAGCGATCGCCTAGGCGCTCATCCACCGCCGCAGCGACCGCTGCCAGATTACCTAAGCGATTCGTGCGCTGGTAATACGTTCATCTAGGAGGAAGCCGCGCCGCGGGCGCGCCTAGCGTGCCCTGCGGCGCGCTGGAAAACCTCACCGCCACGCCGACATCACTGTGGGCGCGTGTCGTCTCCCGGCCTGCGCTGGCGAACACCCAGGCGGCGAGGCTCGGTTCCTGCGCCATGCGTGGGGCGGGCCGGCAGAGGTGACCAGCGCAGCCGACCGGGGCGCCGGGTATACTCATGCGCCGCTCACCACCCCAGGCCTACGCCCATGACGCTCGTCAGCGTCACCGACGTCCACCTCGAATTCGGCGATACCGTGCTCTTCCGCGGCGCGACCTTCCAGGTCGACGAGCAGGAGCGCGTCTGCCTAATCGGCCGCAACGGCGCCGGTAAGTCCACGCTCATGAAGCTCGTGCGCGGCACGATGCTGCCCGACAGCGGCGACGTGGTGCGTCACCCGGACTGCCACATCGCGACCCTCGACCAGGACTTGCCGCAGGCGCTGGACGTAACCGTGCGTGAGTTCGTCCTCCAGGGGCTCGAGGGGCACCGTGCTCTACTCGAGGAGTTCGAGCGCCGCTCGGCACGGGCTGGCGAGGAGCCGCAGGCGCTGAAGGAGCTCGAAGCGCTCCAACGCAACATCGAAGCCCACGGTGGATGGCAACCCGATCAACGGGTGGAGACGATTGCCTCGGAACTCGAGCTGCCCATCGACCAGCGCATGAACGCGCTCAGCGGCGGCTGGCGCCGACGGGTGTCGCTCGCGCGGGCGCTCGTCGGTAACCCCGATCTGCTGCTCCTCGATGAGCCCACCAACCACCTCGACCTCTCCACCATCGAGTGGCTCGAGGATCGCGTGCGGGGCTTTCGCGGCAGCGTCCTTTTCATCACCCACGACCGCGCCTTCCTCGAACGCCTCGCCACGCGCATCGTGGAGATCGATCGCGGCCTACTGAATTCCTGGCCCGGCGGCTATCGCAATTTCCTGCGCCAAAAGGAGTCGGCGCTGGAGGCGGAAGCCAAAGAGAGCGAGCTGTTCGAGAAGCGTCTCGGCCAAGAGGAAGCGTGGATCCGCCAGGGCATCAAGGCCAGGCGAACACGCAACGAGGGTCGCGTGCGCGCCCTAAAGGCCATGCGCGATGAGTACACCCAGCGCCAAGCCTTCAAGCCGAAAGACAAGGTGCGCATCTCCGTGGAGCAGGCGGACCAGAGCGGGCGCAAGGTGATCACCGTGCGCAACGCGCACTACGCCTATGATGATCATCAAGTGATCGAGGGACTGAGTCTGCAGATCATGCGCGGCGACCGAATCGGCCTGGTCGGCAACAACGGCGTCGGCAAGAGCACGCTGCTCAAACTCATGCTGGGCGAGATGCAGCCACAGATGGGCACCGTGAAGCTCGGCACCAACCTCGAGGTGGGCTACTTCGACCAGCTGCGCCGCGACCTCGACGGCGAACGGACCGTGGCGGACATCGTTGGCGACGGTCGCGACTACATCCCTATCAACGGCAAGCAGCGCCACGTAATCGGCTACCTGCGCGGCTTCCTATTCAGCGCCAAGCGCGCCCGGGAGAAGGTCAAGGTGCTCTCCGGCGGCGAGTGCAATCGCCTGATCTTGGCCCAGCTCTTCACCCGCCCCACCAACCTGCTGGTGCTCGACGAGCCCACCAACGATCTCGACGTGGAGACCCTAGAGGTGCTGGAGAATCGGCTGGTGGAATACACCGGTACGCTGATCGTGGTGAGCCACGACCGCGAGTTTCTCGACAACGTGGTCACCAGCGTCCTCGTGTTCGAACAGGGCGGAGAGATCGAACGCTACGTGGGCGGCTATTCCGATTGGCTAGAGCACGGCCGCCGCCTGGCTGTCCGCGACGATGCCAGCGCCGACAAGCGCAAGGAGCAGGCAGATGCCCAGCGATCACGCCCTCGCCCGAACCAAAAACTCAGCTACAAGCTCCAACGCGAGCTGGACGCCCTGCCTGGGCAGATCGAGACGATGGAGGCCACCGTGGCCGACCTCGAAGCGGACGTCGCCCTCGATGGCTTCTACGATCAGCCCTTTGAAGAGAAGGTCAAGCCTGCCCTCGCTGCGCTGGAGGCTGCCAAGTCAGCCCTAGATCAAGCTATCACCCGGTGGGATGAGCTGGAGACCATGCAGGCGGCGCTGCAGGTACCTGAGAAACGCTAGTGTGCTGTCCCAGAAGTTCGTTGAAAAATACGCACAGGGCTTTTCGTTCCTGGGTGCGGCGCGACGACGAGCGTGGCAGGCCCCACGGGGGAGGAGCAACGTACTCAGGGGCGAAAAGTACCCGCGTATTTTTCAAAGAACTTCTGGGACATTACACTATACTGATTTAATCATGAGGTGTGGCGTTGAGCCCCTGAGATGATATCTTATGTCGTTGACCGCAGCTGAGCGAGTGCCTGTGAGGCGTTCTCAGGGTTG
>JBCCWS010000097.1 GCA_039193195.1 Pseudomonadota bacterium | reverse complement strand
CGAATGCGGCCATAGCCGAGCTATGGCTGCATTTGACCAACGCCGCGATGGCGCCCGTGCTACTCGCCCTTCGGGTCTGCCCAGGGGCAGCGTCCGCGGCGTTGCATCGCTTGCCAATGGCGATACCATTGGCTGCGCGACGCGCCTTGCTGACGCTGCCCCTACGCACACTGAGCGTTACCTCATTTACCAAGCGGCCCACTAGCGATGCTCGAGCAGGGCATCGACCAGTCGCGCGATGCGCGCACGCGCGGCAGCCACCTCACTGCTCTCGCTAGCAGGACCGAGACCCATGACGGCGGGCATCACGAGAGAAGCGAACGTCTCACCTTCGCCCTCATCCGTACAGGACTCGTAGAGGATCGACATGACGCGCGCCAACCAGCGCGCGGGTGGCGTCTGCGTCCACCAGTTGGCCAGCATATCCTCCTTCATGGTGATCGCGGCCACCAAATCTGCCTGCAAGCTGACCAGCTCTACGAGATCACCAACAAACCAGTGCAATAGGTCACGCGGCGTTGCACCCGCCGCGCTGCGTCGATGCAGCTGCGAATCCAGCGCCAACAGGTGCTCGAGCAACAGGGCCTTCGCCAACATCGCCTTGTTCTTGAAGCGACGATAAAGCGTGCCCTGACCCACCCCGGCCGCGCTTGCCAGATCGGTCATCGTGATGGCCTGCAACGGGCGCTTGCGCAGCAAGCCCTGCGCTGCACGCAGGATGGCGTGGCGATTCTCAGCCGCATCGGCGCGCTCGGGCGCCAGCGTCTCAAACTGTAGCAATGAAGGTAAGTCGGGTGCGGTCGCAGACATGACGCACATTCTACGAAGGAGGCAGGGGTTGCAGGCAAGGGACGTAGGTCGTCGTCCTTGCTTACTCCCTTTAAACGGACTATCGTCCGCTTATATCTCCAACACTCGGGAGTGCGTGAGATGTCCGTTTCCTTCGAATTGAATGGTCGACGGGTCAACTTCGACGGCGACCCGCAAATGCCACTGCTGTGGGCCGTGCGCGAGCAGTTCGGATTGACCGGCACCAAGTTTGGGTGCGGTATCGCTGCATGCGGCGCCTGCACGATGCACGTGGATGGGCGAGCCGTGCGCACCTGCGTGCTGCCGATGCACGCGGTGGCGGACGCACGTGTCACCACGATCGAAGGCATCGGCGCACCCGATGTGCGCACGGCGGTGCAGGAGGCCTGGCTCAGCCATCAGGTGCCCCAATGCGGCTACTGCCAGAGCGGCATGATCATGGCGGTGGAAGCGCTGCTCGCACAGTATCGCGAACCCACGGACGCACAGATCGATTCGGCGATTACCAACATCTGTCGATGCGGCACCTACGACCGCTTGCGCCCCGCGATCCATACAGCCGCCAAGCAACGGCGAGTGGCGGGTGCATGAGCGAGCGCAAGCCCCATAATGGCCGGCTGGGGCGCATCACTCGCCGCGCCTTCCTCGCCTCCGCGGGCCTGCTAAGCGGCGGCCTGACGCTTGGCATCGCGCTGGCCCCAAACCGCCTGCGGATGACCAGCGAGGGCAGCACGCAGGGCGACCAAGTGCTCCTCAACACGTGGGTTAAGCTCACTCCAGACAACCAACTCACGGTGCTGATCCCGCACGCCGAGATGGGCCAGGGGGCAGGCACGGGCCTAGCGCAGATGCTCGCTGAGGAATTAGACGCGGACTGGTCGAGGGTGCGCATAGAAGACGCACCGACCAGCGACGCCTACACCAATAGTGACCTCGGCCGGGGCTACGTGATCGGCGAGGCACCTGCCATCCCCGAGTTCATGTACCCGCTGATAGACTTTACGTTTCTGCAGATCTCCAAGGGCCTGGTGGGCCAGATCACCGGTGGCAGCACGGCGATACGCTTGACTGGCCACCACGGGATGCGCCGTGCCGGCGCTGCTGGACGCCAGATGCTGCTCGCCGCCGCCGCAGACCTTTGGCAAGTAGATGCCACGGAGCTGCGCACCCGGGACAGCCAGATCACACATGCTGCCAGTGATCGCCGCATCACTTACGGCGAGCTAGCGAACGCGGCCGCACGCTACTCGCCTTCGCTCAAGCCAGCGCTCAAGGCGCCGGGCGAGTACAGGCTAGTAGGGCGATCCGTTAGGCGCCTGGATCTGGCCGGCAAGGTCGACGGTACGGCCCAGTTCGGCATCGACGTGATCGTGCCAGGGATGGCGTACGCGGCGATTGCCCTACCAGAGGTGCGCGACGCCCGCGCGGTGATAGCGCACGACGCCAAGGCGCGCGCGCGAGCCGGCGTTCGCGACGTGCTCAACCTCGGCGACGTGGTGGCCGTGGTCGCCGACAGCTACTGGGTGGCCCAGCAGGCCCTGGGCGATCTCAGCCTGCGCTGGGAAGGCGGTCAACGCAAGCTCACTAGCGAGCAGATCCGTTCGCAACACGAGCAGGACCTGGCCAAGGGGAAGCGCCAGCGAGTCGATCGCGTGGGGGATACGGAGACCGCCTTGACCACCGGTACCTCGCTGGCGGCTGACTACGCCGTTCCCTACCTCGCCCATGCGACCATGGAACCTCTCAACTGCACGATACACGCGCGCGAGGACAGCGCGGACCTGTGGGTGGGCCACCAGAACTTCCCCTTCGCACGCGATGCGCTCGCCGGGGAGCTCGGGCTCGATGCGGATCGAGTGACCGTGCACAAGCGCCTACTCGGCGGTGGCTTCGGACGCCGCGGACAGCTCGACTACATTAGGATCGCAGCGCGTATCGCAGCGCGAGTACCAGCGCCGGTAAAGGTGATCTGGTCGCGCGAGAACGACATGGCCAACGACACTTACCGACCCGCAATCAGGGCCAAGCTACGGGGCGCGGTGGGGCAAGACGGTCGCCTCAGTGCCTTCGTCAATCGCTACGTTTACACCGATGCGGGCATGCCAGACTCGGAACGCCCCTTCGCCCTACCCTACGACGTACCCGCCCGAGACATCGCTCGCGTGCAATGCCCAAGCCCGATCTCCGTCGGTGCCTGGCGCTCTGTCGACTTCACCCAACACGGCTTTTTCAATGAGTCGTTCATCGACGAGCTGGCCCACGCCGCGGGCGCTGATCCCTTGGCATTTCGCCTAGACCACCTGAGTGATCCTCGCATGCGCGTCGTGTTGGAGAAAGCAGCAGACACCTCGGGCTGGGGCAGCGACCGAGGACCCGGCCGCGCGCTCGGCGTGGCCCTAGTGAAGAGCTTCGAGACGATCGTGGCTCAGGTGGTGGACGCCAGCGTTGAGGATGGTGGCGAGGTGATCGTACATCGCGTGACCTCCGCAGTTGATTGCGGTCTAGTGATCAACCCAGACTCCGCGCGGGCTCAGATTACCGGGTCGGTTGTCTTCGCCCTGTCGGCCGCTCTCTACGGTGAAATCACCGTCGAGGCGGGGCGCATTCAGCAGCGCAACTTCCCGGACTACCGCTTGCTGACGTTGGCCGACACGCCAACCCAGGACGTGCACTTCATCGCAGGATCTCAGATACCCGGCGGTTTGGGCGAGCCCGGCGTACCCGCAGTGGCGCCGGCGCTCACTAATGCCATCTTTGCGGCGACCGGCAAGCGCCTTCGAGTCTTGCCTATCGCCCGGCAGCTGGCGCGTGCCTGAACAGCCCAACAACGGTCTAGTGTGCTGTCCCAGAAGTTCGTTGAAAATACGCACGGGGCTTTTCGTTCCTGGGTGCGGCGCGACGACGAGCGTGGCAGGTCCCACGGGAGGAGGAGCAACGTGTTCAGGGGCGAAAAGGTGCCGCGAAGTAGTCATCAACGAACTTCTAGCTCAGGACACTAGTGTCCTGTAACAGCTGATTCAGTAGCGATTCGGCGCGTTGGGTCGAAGTACTTCCACTTCACGGTCTTTGGCGACTTGTTGTACTGGCGTACGTAGCGCATGAGCTTACGCTT
>JBCCWS010000096.1 GCA_039193195.1 Pseudomonadota bacterium | reverse complement strand
CTAGCTGCCTACTAGCATGTCATCTTGGTTTGCATCTTGGTTTTCATCCCACATGCCTATTCCAGAATAACTCGCGCTTTCTCTTTGGCGATTGATAGCAATCTTGAGACAAGCAAGCAGCTGCAGTCTTCCAGGATAGCAAACTAGTTGTTTCATAGCAACTTCATCTCCTTTCTACCATGTCTCACTGTCTGGGTCAACCTTGGCATCTCCCACTATCCAACGCTGCAATTCACCTCGCCACATGGGACATCTTCAGTTGTAAATGTCGTCATACAAGTCGCATCGGATGATGTTGTCACATCAGGACTGTTGCGTTCCAAGAAAGACACAACTTCGTCTCGTTGGGCACGACGAGCCACCTCAATGGGAGTCCGACCATGACCATCAATTGCACGCGGATTCATTCCTTGTTCAATCGTGAGATAAGCCACGACATCCAAGTGCCCACGATAGCAGGCCATGTGAAATGGCGTGATACCATTCTTGCCTCGAGTGGTGCTCACACTGCGATCAACCAGAAACTTGACGACATCCAAGTTGCCTTCCTGAAAGAGCTGTTGGTGCACAGTCATGTAAGTCGCACCTGACAGGCGAAGAAAAATGGCGTGCTTCCAGCCTCGTTCACCGGCTCCAAGTTCACACCTTGATCAGCCTGCACACTTGAATTACCATCCACAACACTTCAGAGTGCAGTACTTCAACACACCAGCATCCCGGCGATGTCCAGGCGGCAATGCTGACAGCAAATAAAGAATGGAGTGTTTCCTGCAAAAGTTTGTGGGATGATAGATGATAGTGAGTATAAACAACCTTTCGAATTTGGCGTTTCAAGATTCGCCTTGCTCTTGATCAAGAATGCGACGATGTCAATGTACCCTCGGTAGGCCGCGATAAAAACTGGTGTTGCGCCTGCGTTCACATCCCGCATTGGCACTACGCGATCACCATCGTGGATTGGCCGGTCGATGTCTGCTCCACACTCAACCAAGTACTTAACAATACTCAAGTAGCCATTCTGCACCGCTGTGAGGACAACTCAGGGTGTCAAGCATCATTGTTGCGACCAACTACCTACAACAACCACCACAGATCATGGTGCACATGCTTAGCATTTTAAACAAAACCTCTAGGGCATAGCTCAGCTAGACATTTAAAAAAACGACTTCATCAAACATGCGGCCACAACGTATGTACGTTTTATCTCTATCGCCAGTTAACTTCACACACCTGCAGCGAAAGCAGTCCCTCCATAAATTTCAGCGTTGACGTCCAGCTGTTCGTCGGCGGAGTCTTCCAAGATACGTTTCACCTACAATTAGAGTGCGTACTGTGCAAGTGTTGAAAATTGCCATTTCACCTCGTCAAGCTCTCCCTCATAACACGCTGAGTAAACTTTAAGAGCGCGCCCTGTAACAGCGGTTTCTCGGTGTTGCATGACACGCCGTGGAGCGAGTTACACTTGTACTGGTCCTCACAGTTAAAACTAGTGCGGGTTTAAACCTAAAACCTAGCAGAGACGCAAGATGGTGATGTGAGCCGAGCGGACCAGCATATTTGGGCCACGGACCCTCGGTTGGCCTCACCATGTCCACGCCGTGTGCTTCCGCGGTTAGCGCGGCAGGCCCTGCATGGGGTTCGCCGGTTGCTCACCCTCGCCCTGACCTCCTCGTCGGTTTCCCCAGAGTCGGCCGAGCTGCTGACTCGCCGTCTCCACAACATTGACTTCGCGCAATCATACCTTCCCCGGAAGACTGTCCGATGTGTTCCGACTCCCACATCCTCTACGCGATGACGCGGGCCCGGCGCGCCGGCCCTTGCTGCGCGTACCTGGCTTAAAGCACCTGCCAAGGCCGCTGGATCCTGGGGTTGGTATCTGGCAGCTCTGGGGCCGCGACCACGCATCCGGACCGCCCCGACCCCAACGAACGGCTGCCGCGGTGCCCGGGCTGCCGTACGCGCGCCCGCTACTTCGCCGACCCGCACCGCCCCTCTCGGTCCATTGCCATCGTAACGCTGGTGCCCGAAGCCGCCACCTACCTCGATACGCGCGAAGCCCCGCTCGCGCTCATGGACATCGACGAGGAGCTGCCCCACGACCTCACCGAGGAGCCACCTTCCCTGGCCCTGGCCCGGCCTGAGACCCCCACCCCGTCGCGCGAAGCGATTCTTGCCCAAGCTGCCGACGTCGCTGCTGCCGCCACCGCAGCCGATGTCGCGCCCCACGTCTACAACCCCACCACCGCCGCGCTCGCTGCCGACGCAGTGGCCACCGCTTGGGTCCACCGCCCTGTCCGACGACCGCCGAGCGGCTGCAGCCGCCGCTGCTGATGCCGCCGCTGCGACTGCCGCTACCGCCGACGCCGCGCTCGCTGCCGACGCAGCGGCTGCCGCTTGGGCCACCGCCCTGTCCGACGACCGCCGTGCGGCTGCAGCCGCCGCTGCTGATGCCGCCGCTTCTGCTGCCCACGCTGCTGCCGCCGCGGCCCTCGCCGAACTAGCCGCTCCGGCACCGCCCGCGGACCCGTCGCTGCGCCGGTTCGCTGCCGCACCTCCCCAACGCGCCATCGACCGCCACGACCTTCGCAGCGCCAACCGTTCCGTCGATATCGATGACCTCGTCGCACCGCCCTTCACCACGATCCGCTTCATCCCGACCCCGCTGCGAGAACCGTGGCCGCCGCGATGAGCACTGTGCTCTCGTGGTACGTCGAGGCCCGGAGTGACGACGACCGCGACACCGCCTTACTATGGCCCGTGGGACTGCACCTCTTCCTAATGCGCCGCCCCCAACGCGCCGGTGACAGCGGCCGGCGTATCATCGCACGGCGGTTCACGACGTTCGTAGAAGGCCGCTTCGACCTCCTCATCGAGTGCTTCCAACGCGATACCGCCGTGGAACGCGCACGGCCCCGCCACACGACGCACTTCGACCCTACCGTCCGCGCCCTGGAGCTCTTCGACGCCCAGGAGTTCGGCAAAGCTACGCGCCTTCTACTCAACCATGGCCTGGGCAACACCCGAGCCCCGACAGTCGTCGAGGAATTTCGCGCCAAGCACCCCACCCGCAAGATGCACGTTCCCGATTCCGTCGCTGCTCTCGCCGACGTCCCCGAGCTCACCGTCCACCTCCGCAGCACCTATGCGCAGTTACCTCGGTACTCAGGTCCGGCCTGGACCGCATGCGCAACGAGCACCGTACGGTGCTGGCCACCGGAGACTTCGTCGACGCCCAGGCCCGCCCCGTTGTGGACCGTATCGACGCCTTCGAATCGCTCTACGTCCAAGCCCGCCGTGCACCCTGGTACGTACGAGCGACGGGCACTGTGCGCGTGCTCGCCGTCTAAAAGACGGCCCGTGCGCCGGTCCGCCCCGTTGCCCCCGGCAAAGTCTCGCGTCGAGCTACCACTCGGGCCCTCATTCGGAGCCTGAGAACCGAACTACAAGCCGCCTTGTACCCTCGCTACATCTTACTCATGTGAGATGTGAGTGGTTCAGACGGTTAGTACGCGTGGTTGGCGATGTTAGGTTCTACCGGTACTTCGCCGGCGCTCGCCTGCTCGCTATCGTCAACTCGCCGCCCGCGTCGGCCGCCGCCGCGCCGCTTGTCCGGCCGATAGGCATCGGTTCCACCCGATGCCGCAGTGCGGAGTCGTGTTTTGCTCGGTCCATCAAGGACGCTGTCGCGCGCCACTGTGCCCCCGTCCAGGTTGGCGTTGGTGTACCCGGCGGCTCAGACTTGCTCGGTTATAAGCTGGAGGAAGCCAACGCGTTCAAACGCATCGAGCGGGCAACGGCGATCGAGCGCTGCCTTGCCGCTGGTGGCGAGATTGGCCGGCTTGGGTGCCTGCTTGCCGCTTCCCAGCGCCAGCGCACGGCCGCCTGCCGCGACGCGCTTACCTCGCGCGCTGCGACGCGTACCAGACCGCCACTGGTCCCTTCTGTTCGCGCCCCCTTCCCCGATCGGCG
>JBCCWS010000095.1 GCA_039193195.1 Pseudomonadota bacterium | reverse complement strand
CCGCCCCCGCCCGCCCCCCCCCCCCCCCCCCCAACCACACCCCCCGTTCTATTTTACACACCAACTTGGGGCACACCACACTAGCGCGCCTCAAAGGGCACGCGCGATAAGTGAGGTCTCGCACGGGGACAAGAGGTATGCGCGTCATGCCGAGAATTGGTCAACGAGGAAAACTCAGCCCTCCCGAGGCTAGTGCAAACAGAAGTTCGCTTTTCGCACTGCGTTGACCATCCAATAGTCGAAGGAGCATTCCCACGATGTCCGTTGGGCGCTAGCGATACTGCCACTGGACCCAAAGCCGACGGGGCAGCTCTGCACCAACGCTCGTCAATTCCTGTCCAATTGCTCGGACACTTGATGCGGGTCACGAGTTCTCCACGCGATGCCTGATTCGATTCAGTGTGCGCCAGCCCGATCGTCTGGCCGCGCCCCAAGGACCCTTAGGGGGCGGGCCCCTTCGCGTCGGGGTCTTGCCCCGCCACTACGCCGCTCGGCGCCTGGTACACCGACGGCGCCGTCTGCGGTGCCACGCTGATCTCGCCGCCCCGCTCACGCACCGCCGCGATCACCTGAGCCGTTTCGGGCCACGCCGCGTCCGCGATCTCGTTGTTGGTGACCGAGGCAAGGCGCAGGGAGGGCATCCCCGCGAGCGCGGTGATCGATGTGAGCCGGTTCGCGTCGGCGCGCAACCACCGCAGAGCGCGATGGCCTGTTAGCGGGTCGAGGGTGGCGAGATCGTTGCGCGCGATCAGCAGGCGCTCGAGGCCCATCAGGGGGATCAGCGGGTTGACGTTTTTGATGTCGTTGTCTGTGAGGTCCAGCCACTTCAGCGTTCGTGCCTGGCTCAGGGGCGCTAAGTCGACGATGGCGTTGTGGCGCAGGTTCAGGCGTTCTAGCGCGACCAGCGGTGCGAGAAACCTGATGTCGGTGATGTTCAGATCGAATAGTGCGAGATCCACGAGCGCCGTCAGTCCACTAACCGGTGCTAGTGATTGTATTGGGTTAGCGCCGAGCACAAGCACTTTCAGTTGCGGCAGCGTGCGCAGCGCCGAGACGTCGCGGAGGCTGTTGTCCGGCACCCAAACGGCGCGCAGGGTCGGCTTGTCCGCGAGAGGCTGCAAGGAGTCGAAGTCGCCACCGGTTAGGGTGATGCCGACGAGAGAAGACCAGCCGCTTACGGCGTCGATGTCTGCCAGCGGGGTATCGATAGCGTGGAAGACCCGAAGCTTGTGCAGGCCTTCCAGGCCGGTCAGCGATCGTACGGGGTTCGCGTCGAGCACCAACTGCTGCAGATCGGTCAACGCCGCCAGGGGCGCGAGGTCGTGGATGTGGTTGTTGCCGAGGCGGAGGTGCGTTAGGTGGGTGGCGTGCTCGAGTCCCGCCAACGTGCGCACGCCGGCGCCGGTGGCGTCGAGTTCGGTGAGGTCGGCCAGAGCCTCGACGGTCAAGGCGTCTGTCGCCAGCCCTAGCGTGCGTGCAGCGGCGGATGCCAAAGCGGGGTCTTGGAGGGGAGCCGGCGGCTCGCCGTGCGCGAGGCCGCTGCCGAGAACGAGGGTTGTCGCGACGGCTGAGAAGAGCAGTTGCGAAGGGCTAGGCATGGGTGGACTCCTACAAGCTGGATTGTACGCACGGATTTATCTTACAATGTAAGACTTATTGCAACGGTGGGGGCGAGAGGTAGCTCGTGAAGACCCTTGGTGAGTTCGAGATCCTCGTGCTGGCCGCCTTGGTACGCCTCGACGACGAGCAGGCCTATGGCGTCGCCATCCTGCGCGAGATCGGGTCCCGCTCCGGTCGCGCCGTGTCCCTGGGATCCCTCTACCCCACCCTCGCGCGCCTGGAGAAGAAGGGCTACGTGCACTCACGCATGGGCGAGGCCACGCCCGTGCGCGGCGGCCGTGCGAAGCGCTACTACGCGCTCACGGCAGCGGGTGCCCAGGTGCTGGAGGAGTCGCTGCGGGTGCTGAGCGCCATGGCCAGTGGCTTGCCTGGGTGGCAGGCACGTGAGGGCTCGGCGCCGTGAGTCGCCCGCCTGCGCTCGCCCGGTGGTTGGTCGAGCGGTTCGCGCCCACCTCTCGGCGAGAGGATTTGCTAGGCGACCTCGAAGAGTGCTTCCGCGCCCGCGCGGCGACGCAATCGATCCGAGCGCGGTGGCACTACTGGGGTGACGTCCTGCGCCTAGCGCCGTTTCTGGCGGCCTTGCGCATCGAGCAAGTGGGTGGCGTCAGGACCCTGGGGTGGCTGCTCCTGAGCGTGCCGGCGCTCCTGCTCTGGGAGATGGCGTTGGTGCGCTCGACCGCGTGGCCGATCACCGCGCAGTTACTCGCGTGGGGGGAGCTTCCCGGGCGCCTTACCTTTTTCTTCGTGTACGGCGCCATTACTGCGCTCGGCATCGTCGTGGTGCTGGGGGCAGCCCATCAGTTAGCCAAGGGGCGATCCCGCTCTCGCAGGTGGTGGTGGACGGTGGGGAGTGCGTTGTCGCTACCTTCGCTGTTCTACGCGGTGCATCCGCTGCCCCTCGACTCTGTCTGGATGCGCCTAGCCGTGCTGCTAGGCCTTTGGTGCGCCATCGCCCTCATCGCGCGGTCGCCCAACACGCCGCACCTACTCCGCCTCCCGCGAGACCGGTAATCCCAGCGTTTCCGACCAATCATTTAGCATCCGTTGCAAGGTCCCCTCGTCCGGCCCGTCCGGTGGGGCTGGCGCGGCAGCGTCTTCGGTTTCGCGGCCCGCCTCGATCATGCCTCCAAGACCTTCGCGCGCGGTCGCATTCGCATGGCGTGCGCCGTGCAGGTAGATGGTGCGGCCGGGGTTGCGATGGCGCAGCTCGACGACATCCAATTGCGTTGGAGCCCCACGGCCGCCGAGCGATGTGCCGCCCACACTCACCACGCGGTGCCGCAGGTCGCGGTAGGTGTTCAGGGGTTGGCGCCACTGGGTGGATCGCTCGCCGTGGCGATCGATCACGCGCACGTGGGTCTGACCGATCATCACCTGCCGCTCCCACCCCGTGCCGCCGCGCTTCTTTCTGCCGATGAGCTTGGGCACGGCCATGCTCAGCACCAGGTAGGCCACCAGGCTCAGGGCCATCATGCGTTGGGGATCCCAGCCGGCGCGGATGGTGAGGATGACGGCGATCGCGCTGCCGAGCAGGATCACGGCCATGATCATCAGCACCAGGCGCATCGAGTGGCGCTTGGCGCGGGCGCCGTAGGTGAAGGACCAGGGCAGCTCGCCGCCGAGCTTGGGGCGGATGCTGCCGATGAGGTTCACGGCGGGGGTTTGGGCGAGGAGGCGTTCGACGGGGCCGGTGTGCATCGGCGGGCTCGTGTGGTGGTGGTGGCGGCTTCCGCGGCGCGCAGGGGCGCGAACGATCTCCAGCTTACCCGCTGATCGCGTCTCCGAGTAGGTCAAGGAGAGGCTCAACGCCCGTGTCGTATCAAGTGGTAGCGACTGCCGATGCAACATTTCGCTGATGGTTCAGCGTTTGCCGATTTCTGCGCGATAGCCGTACGGTGCCGGTTGACTGCCCGAAGCGAGGCAGGCCTATGAGGATAATGGGCGTGGGCCAGCTGGTTCGAAGGATCGTTCTTCTATTCCCTCTGCGACTCGGCGTATGGGGGCTGTTCGAGGAGCCCGGCCATCTCTGATCTGGTTGTGTCGGGGTTGCTAGTCGGGTTCGGCATCCTGTTCCCCGGCGACGCTTACCTTGGGGACGGCACTAAGCGCGTGAGTGATTGGGTCGCCTAAATCGCCCGCTGTGATCGATCGAACTCTGGGCCGCTTTGGGAAGTTGTAGGAGGTCGGTGTTGCGACGACGGGGCGCTTGAGGGGCGCCGGTGTGGCGATCGAAGTCTCATACACTGCCTATTAAAGTGTCGCGAAAATGTCTAAGTGGCCGCGATGGACGGGTGCTACGGGCCCCCTCGTGGCAAGCCTGCAGGCAGTGGTGAAACTGGTTGGGCGTGATCGTAACGGAACAGAGCCGGTTTCGAGGTCGCGATGCGTGTTGACCCTGTTCGGAGCGGCGTGGTGAGCTTCTGCGGGTCTCGGCGGGATCTGTACAGACTTCGGCGGTGGCGCTATTCGTCCTGTCCTAACCTGTGCTAGTCGCGACCTGATCTGACAGTTATCGACCTCGATGGCCGTGCAGTTGTCAGATCAGTTCAGCGAACTGACTTTGCTCTCCCACAAGCCGCGACCATCCACCAGCGTCTGCATGGGCGTCCGTCCGCAACACAT
>JBCCWS010000094.1 GCA_039193195.1 Pseudomonadota bacterium | reverse complement strand
CAGCGCGCCTACACGCTGCCCGCGACAGAACCATCCGCTCGAAGCGCGACGCCGCTCGGTAAACCTGGGCTCGACACCCGTGCCAACGCCTCAAGGTCGGCCAATTCGACGCCGAGGCCTGGCCCTTCGGGCAACGGCAGGAAACCTCCGTCCCGCTTTGGCAGACCGCTCACCGCATGCACCCAGTCCGTTTCATCGGTGAGCGGATACTCCTGGGTCACGAAGTTGGGGATCGCGGCATCAATGTGGAGAGAAGCCGCCGTTAGCACGGGCCCAAGAAAGTTATGAGGCATCACGGCGACATGGTGCGATTCAGCGATCGCTGCGATCTTCTTGACGTGGCTGATCCCACCCGCCAGGCCCAAGTCCGGGCGTACGAACTGCGCGCCCCCCTGCGCCAACAGTTCCTTGAATTCCCAGATCGTGTTCAACCGCTCGCCGTTGGCCATCGGCTGTGGCATACGTCGGCTGAGCTCGGCCTGAGACTGAATGCTATCGATCTGAATCGGGTCTTCGCTCGCGAGCACCTGGAAGGGCGCGATCGCCGCCAGGACAGGCATGGCTTGCAGCGGCGTGAGCTTGCGATGTAACTCGACGATGATGTCCACCTCGGGGCCGACGGCCTCCCGGGCGGCACTGACGCGCTCCTTGACCGCGTTGACGAGCGCATTCAGCCCCAACAGCCCGCCGTCGTTCGGAATCGGATCGAACTTGATGGCGGTAAAACCGTCATCGACTGCCTTGCGCGCAGTTGTGGCGAGCTCACCAGGCTCCAGATCGTCGAGGATCAGCAGATGGAGTCGGATTCTCTCGCGGCAGTTGCCGCCGAGAAGGTCCCAAATGGGCACGCCGAGTGAGCGCCCCTTGATGTCCCACAAGGCGATGTCGATCGCACTGATCGCGCCGCCCAGCACCGATCCGCGGAAGGGGCCAATCCGGTACAGGGACTGCCAGATGTGCTCGATTCGTCCAGCGTCCTGCCCTCGAAGGGTGGGCACCAGGGCCGCCACTATGGCGTCGACCGCGTTCGGATAGGCCCAGCAGGCCGACTGTCCGACACCCTCGAGCCCCGCTTCCGTCCGGATGCGAACGAAGTGCGCATTGCCGGCCACGATGGACTCGACGTGCTCGATGCGGCTCGAGCGGCTCATCCGGCGATGTAGAGGCCACCATTCACATGAATGACCTCCCCTGTGATGAAGCTCGAGTCGTCGCTGCACAAAAACCGCACAACGCTGGCGACCTCGGACGGCTGCCCAGGGCGACCGAGTGGGGCTTGCTCAATGCTCTCCTGGCCGCGCTTCTTTGCAATGAGCGCCGTCGTCATGGGCGTCTCGATGATGCCGGGCGAGACGGCGTTGACACGCGTCCTTGGCGCAAGTTCGCGGGCAAGGGAGCGAGTGAAGGTCAGCAGGCCGCCCTTCGAGCTTCCGTAGTGCGAGTTGTAGAACGAGCCACGGTGCGCGGCCATGGACGTCAAATTGACGATGGCGCTGTCGTCGCGAAGATGCGGCAACGCGCGCCGGATGAGATAGAAAGGAGCGTCGAGATTGATAGCCATCACGTGACGCCACTGCTCATCACTCATACTCGCGACCGGTTGATCCAGGTAGACGCCGGCCGTGACAACGAGCGCGTCGATGCCGCCGTAGGTGTCGGCCGCGAGCGCCGCCAGCTCGTCAGCGAACGCCGGCTCAGCGCAGTCCCCGGCCAACGAAACGACGTCGCGACTAGTAGCATCGAGCGAGCGCCCAAGGTCGCCTAGCCGCTCGGCGTCGATATCCGTGAGGACAAGGGAGTAGCCAGCAGCGTGAAACAGCTCCGCTACCGCTCGGCCGATACCCCCTCCCGCCCCGGTAAGGACAAGGGTCTTCAGATCAGTGGGCGCGCGCATTGTCATATCCGTGCGATCTCCCGAGCGGGGCACTCCGTAGCCCCGCGCCTTCGTGCCAGCCGGTCGATGCGGCAAATATCTGGCAGGAAGGAAGCGCTAGAACTCCATTCGCGCTTCGAGACCAAAGACGCGCGGGTTAGCAAAGTTCAGCTCAGTATATCCGGCGACAGCAAGGTCAAACGCATAGTTAGGTCGCTGGTTGTTTGAGCAATTAGTGCAGTGTACTGCAAGTGACAGGGCTGGAATGGACCGCGGCTCAAAGCCAATCCTGGCGTTGTAGTTCTGGAACGACGGCAGGAGCGTGTTCGGGGCGTTGCTGAGATATGAAAAAAAGTCGCTAGAGAAGGCCATCGCTGCTTGCACGGTAAATCGTCCGGCGGATGCTTCGAAGGCCTTTTGGATCGACACGTTGCCTGCGATATCCGGTGTTTGTGCAGCACGGCGCGTGAGGAGCTGGTCGGCGATTGGCACCTCGAACACATCGGCTTTGAAAATGTAGTTGGCGCCAGCGGCGATCGTCCAGCCGTCGCCTGGCGTGACGGTTAAATCCGCCTCTACGCCAGAGACTTCCGAGTCTGCGTTGAACAGCGTGAAGTTCAGGCCACGCTGATCGAAGGCGTGGTAGTTCTCGTAGTCGTAGTAGTAGCCCGCCACGTTGAACGTTGCGATGCCATCGAACAGCGTAAACTTGCCGCCTAGTTCGTAAGCGAGCAATTCTTCGCCGTCTAGTATGAGCCCCTCAAGTGGCACGTTGCCGGCGAAGTTCGCATTGAAGTTAAAGCCCTTGTAGCCGCGGTTGAGAGACGCGTAGAGCAGGACGTCGTCGTTGGGCTTGAAATCGAGCTGGACACGCCCCGTCCAACCGGTCTCATTCGCGCTCTCGTTGAGGCCACCCGGGTTGGCCAGGGCAGCCTCACCAATCGTTCCGGGACCGCCAAAGCCGGCGCAGCCAGCAGCGGGATCGCCGAGGCAAGAGAAGGTGTAGTTGTAGTCCCGCGTATCGTAGACCACGCGCCCCCCGACCGTGAGCGCGAACATCTCGTTGAACTCGTAGGTGAGCTGCCCGAAAGCAGAATAGGACTGCGTTTCGATGCTGTAAATCGTTGAGAGATCCGCGTCCGCTGCAATGAAGTTGAAGCGGTTACCGTAGGTCCCATCGATGTGCAGGAAGTAGACGCCGGCGCTCCAGATGAGCTTGTCCGTGCTGCCCAACAATCGCAGTTCTTGCGTGAAGTGATCGCTGTCGGAATCTTGGGCGAAGGTGCCGGTATCGAACGGCGTTTGGTCGTTATCCTCCATGTAGTCTGTTACCACACTGGAGTAATTGGAGAGCGCCTGAAAGGAAAATCCACCGAAATCATAAGAGATATCCGCGGTTGTCCCCCACGCTTCGCGGAAGTAACCGCCCGGAATTGAGGCCGAGGTTTCGAAGGCCTCGCCGGTCTGAACGAAATCGGGGGCGAGCGCAAACGGCGTGTCGCGCGGTAGATTGAACCCGAGGCCGGTCTCCGGATCGAGGGCCGCGGGTACGATCAGTGCCCCACCTGTGCCTCTGTAGTCAGCTCGATAGTAATCGGCGCCAAGCTTAACCGTCAGGCCGCTCTCCGGCTGAATGAAGAGTTTGACCCTGGAGGCCACTGTATCGTCGCCGTTGAGATCTGGTCCGGTCTCCGTGATGTTCTCGTAGTATGGCTCATGCGTGTTGCGGTAGATTGCGATTCGCCCGGTGACCGTATCGCTGAGTGGACCGGATATGGCGCCGGTCACATTGAAGTTGTCGCGCGTGCCGGTGCCCACTTGCAGGTGTCCGCTGAGCTCAGGCGTCGGGTCATTGGTGAAGACGTTGAGCAAGCCCCCCGTGGCGTTGCGGCCGAATAGCGTGCCTTGCGGCCCCTTCAGGACTTCGACGCGCTTGAGGTCGTACAGCTGCTGGACAGCACTGGACGCCGCGGGCTGGTAGAAATTGTCGATATAGAAGGCGTTGGGCGATTCGATCTGGCCCGTGAAGTCGTTCTGCGACACGCCGCGGATAGTGACATTCCCAGAGAGTTCCGAGCCACCAGCCTCCGACACGATCAGGCCTGTGGTTAGCAGACCGAGATCGGACGTTTCCGTAATGCCGGCGGATTCGATCCGCTCACCGCTGAAGCTGGCGGCAGAGATACCGACCTGCTGCAGATCCTGTTCCCGGCGGTTCGCCGTTACCACGGCGATGGCGACCACCTCTTCAATGGCGCCGTTCGCAGCGCTCTGCTCGCGCTCGTCTTCCGACTGAGCGTAAGCGCTACCTAATCCGAGCACTAGCAGCCTGTTGAAAAAGCCTGATTGAAGGGATAATAGCCCATCGGCCAAACAGGTGATGCAAGTGCGCGGCGAAGAAGACCCTCAACCCGTGATGTTTAGCTACGTAGACTTGGAATCGCGAGTGCCTAAGGACCATCCGATCCGCAAGATCCGGCAGATCGTCGAT
>JBCCWS010000093.1 GCA_039193195.1 Pseudomonadota bacterium | reverse complement strand
CGTTCACGCTGCGCACGCTGGCGCCGGCGGACGAGGACTCGCTGGAGAGCGACAAGCTGGCGCGGGTGAGCGGGTTCTCGCTGCACGCGGGGGTTGCGGCGCGAGCGGACCAGCGGGCGAAGGTGGAGCGGCTGTGCCGCTCCGTGGCCCGGCCGGCGGTAGCGGAGCCTCGACTGTCGCTGACGGAACGGGGCGAGGTTCGGTACACGCTGAAGACGCCGTACCCGTGCAGTCCTACAACGAGAACTTCGCGGCGGCCACCGGCTTTGCGCAAGGCGAGGCTGTCGGTCAACACCACCGGCTCTTTTGCCCGCCGGAGGTGACGCAGTCCGCGCAGTACGAACAACACTGGCCTTCCCTGGCCAGCGGCCAACCGCTGCAAGGGGAGTTCCTGCGCAAGACAAAGCAAGGCGACGAGCTCCATATCAGTGCGCTGTACGCGCCGATCAAGGACCGCCAAGGGAACGTCGAACGCATCGTGAAGTACGCGACCGACATTACGGCCCAGAAGCAGATGCGGATTGCGGTTGATCGTCTGGTGGAGGAGAGTTCGCGTGTCATTGCGGCCATGGCCAACGCCGACCTGTCCCAGCGCGTTCAGGGTCAGTTTGGCGAGGCTCTCGACCAGGTCGCCAGCTCGCTCAACGATGCGAATGCAAAGCTGTCAGACACGCTTCTGTCGGCACGAACCACCACGTCGCGACTCGCCGATGATGCTCAGGCATTGGCTGCTACCTGCGTCGAACTCTCGAACTTGACGACCGAACAAGCGTCATCGCTCGAAGAGACGGCCGCCAGTATGGAGCAGATCACCGGCACCGTTCGAAGCAACGCTCAGAACGCGAGGAATGCTGCGGAGATCGCTCAACAAGCCGTCTCCAAGGCGAACGAAGGAGGCAGTGTCGTGCAGCGAGCAATCGTGGCGATGGAGGGCGTCAACGATGCCAGTCGCGAGATTGCCAACATCATTGGCGTCATCGATGAGATCGCTTTCCAGACCAACCTGCTTGCCCTCAACGCGGCCGTCGAAGCCGCGCGGGCGGGCGAGCAGGGGCGCGGCTTTGCCGTCGTGGCGAGCGAGGTGCGGAATCTCGCCCAGCGCAGCGCGGAGGCCGCCAAGGAGATCAAGACGCTGGTCAATGGCACGGTGGAGAAGGTCGGCGAGAGCTCGGCGCTCGTGAACGAATCCGGGAGTACGCTGGGATCGATCGTAGAGTCCGTGGCGAGCGTAGACTCGCTCATCGAGGAGATCGCTCGAGCGAACGCCGAGCAAGCAGAAGGCGTTGAGCAGGTGGCGAAGGCTGTCGCGCAGCTCGATCGCATGACCCAACGCGTTTCGGCCCTTACGGAGCAGAGCAACGAGGCTAGCAGAGCGAATCGAACCGACACGCAAGCACTGCTCGCGCTCCTTTCCTCATTCCGCGTGGATCAGCTGCCGACGATGGTCCCGTCTGCGGGGGCGGGCGCTGGCGAGAACGCGGTGACCTTGACGGAGGGTATGCCTTACCAACGTTTCGGTCCGCCCGCGGTCTCAGGGTCAAAGGCCTCGGGCTTGCGGTGATCATCCGCACGGCCGCATTTCCCCATCTGCTTAGTTGAGCCATCAACATAGACAACGATGACGTAGAACAACCGTTGCACCAATCGTACCGAGCAAACGCCGGTGAGCGACCGAGCAAATCCACTGCTATAGCGGATACGCAAGCACGGTGTGCGATCAACGAGAGTTGCTTACCCGAGTCGATAGGCATGGGTACGACGGATTCGTCGCCGGGATAGTCTGCCACGGCCGCGAACCGTCCGCCCGGACCCATCTCGGTTTGGACAAAGGCGCGGTGACTGTGTTCGGCGAGCGTGCCCAGACTCCTGTTGTTGGTGACACTGACACTCCAGAGCGCCGAAACGCACGGGGAGCACCGCTTCGCCTCCTCCCACGGCGAACTGCCGTCCCTGCGACTCCGCTGGATTTTCACCGAGTCAGGATCTCTGGGATGGAGGAGTAGCATGTGAGTTGCATGGGGTGCCAACATGCCCCTGTCCAACCGTCCGAGTCCCGTATCCCGTCGGGGCATCGGTCTACCGTCTGGATCCCAAGTGGAGATGACGCCGGCCTGGGAGATCGCTAGCAGACTGCCGTCCCGGGCAAACTCGAGATCGAGGAGCGTTGCGGAATCACCGACTGTTTCGAACAGTACTTCGCCAGTGGCAACGCTCCACACACGCACTGCGCCGTTTTGCGCGAGCATGCGATGCGGGGCTGGTGAGGCATCGCGTAATGGCAGCACTACCCGTCCGTACCGATGTTGGTGCCTGTCGTGGCCAGCCGCGACCCCAGCTCCGTGTTGTCCACGCAGATGGTCTTTGGAATGCTCTTGTTGTTGGAGTAGTGCAGGCTCGAACTGAGCATGGTCATCGGCTTCGGGGTGCCCTCGACGAGGCCTGGGATGAACTGCGAGGCTTCCATCGATGCGTGGGCCTTCTCCATCAGCACGTCCGCATCGGCGGTCAGCGGATTGCGTCGGCTGCGTGCATTGGTAGGGGTGCCTGCGTCATCACATCCACCTACACCAACAGGCGGAAGGCGCCGTCGTCCACTCGCGGCTCGCGTGCGGCCATACCGTTTTTGCAGGCGGCGTCCTTGAGCCGCGTGCGTACCAGGTGGCTTGGCTGCTCAGGATCTACTGGGGAGCCACGTGGGTCCATGCGTAACGGCTGTTAGACGGCGGATCACTATTAGTAGCTGCTAAAAGCGATAACGGCGGAGCTCCTTCTGCTGGACGTTGAGGTTAGCGTTCAGGCGCTCATCAGGTGCAGCGTTCCCGAACACGGAGGGGATACTCTGCTAGGCTGCCGATCGACCACCAGGGCCGGTGGCCTCAGGATCGCCCACGCAGCACCGTTGTCTCGCCAGCAGAGGGCAGAGCCAGTCGCTCAGCCACCAAGGCATGCTGGCGAAGCGCTTGTGAGGGATCGAGAGCGCCAAGGACGCCGTGCGATCTCTCCGGCAGGTGCTCCAGAGAATGCTCCGGTAGATCATGCTGGAAGATGTAGTGATCGAATAGGCTTCGCCAAGCCTGGCGCTGCGCTGGGGGCAGGTGGCGCAGGCTTAGCAGGGCGTGAATCATCGTGGTGAGCGGGTCATCAACGCACGGGTCGCCGGCAGGCCACCAATAGTTCACCAGAACGTTGAAGTCATCGAGGGACTCGACGTGGTGCCACCACATGGCGGGTATGAACAACACGTCCCCGGGCGCGAGATCCGCCACCAGTGCATGCTGGCACGCATCCCTGAAACGCGGGTAGCGTTGCCAGTCCGGACTGTGAAAATCGACGAGACTCATCGCCTGTCCGGCGGGAGTAAAGTCGATGGGGCCAACGTAGAGGTTCGCCACCTGGTCAGTCGGGAAGAGAGTGAAACGGCGCCGTCCGGCGGCGACGCAAGCCAAGTTGTGCGGCGAATCGTAGTGTGCGCCAACCCGGCAGCGTCCGCCTATCCAGAGGAAGGGCTGCGCGCTCGGGATCGAATCGGAAACTGACCAGGGCAGTTCGCCAGACAACGCCGGGAAGTACTTGCCGAGCGGCAGGGCGCCGGCGTAGTGAGCTGTATCCTGGGCTGGCGATACCAGCGTGTTCAGAATGTGCGCAAGGGTCCATGCCAGGCGGTCGAAGTTCAGGCCCCCGAGATCATCGGTGTAGCCGAAACGACCGTGTGCCGATGCTGGGGCGACGAAGGTGGTGGCTCGGTGGGCGGTGGCGCGCTTGCGCAGGTAGTCGGCACAGGCTGCGTGATCGTGTTGGGCGTGACGCACTAGGGCCCAGTGAGCTGCCGCTTGCTCAAGCACGACGGGTTGCGATGCGGGAACGATCTCCTCGTGGAATCGTCGCGGACTGACATCCGCGAGCCGTGGCACCTTTAGAGCAGCTATCGCACCCATGCTCAGCCGCTCGCCCGGAGGGACGACGGCCGGCGGTTTTTTCGCTCGATGAGTGCGGGGATCTGCTCAAGGGACACGATGATGGTGTAGAGGGCCTTGAGCAAGCCACGACGTTGCAGGGCAGCTAGCATCTCACCTGACGCGGCATCCAGGGCGCTCTCGTCCACCGTGTAGAGACCGTCGATGTGCATCGACGCCTCGCTCCTCAACGTGATATCGAGTTGAATCGGCGTTAAGAGCTTGTATTCGAGAAGCGTATCGATAAGCGTGGTCGCGACTGCTCCGTCGGCGAGCAGCCCGAGCAACATCTCGCGGGTTCGCTTGTAGTAGTCGGTTGTGTCACCGTCCTCTTCAAACACCCGCAGGGTGCGACCGGGATCGGGCTCCGAGCAGATCGCCGCGCTGTCCATGTCCACGCAGACAGTGTAGTGGGAAGGGGCGCCTTCAGAGGCCGAGTCGTGGCCAAGAAAGAAGGGTTGGCGAGCAAGGTTCAGAGGGATGTAGGCACCCTGCCACTCGCCCTGTTCAACGAGCAAGTTCTCGCCTTCCTCAAATCCCATCATCGCGACGGCGACAAAGCGGCCCGTCGCTGCACTCTTGGTGAACACGATCGGATGTTGGGTGGCGACCTTGGCGAACTCACACACCGCCACGGGCACCGTGCGCTCGCGGGCCACCGCATCCACCACGGCGTGCGGATCGATCCGTAGATCCCGGTGAACCACGCTGTCCAACGCCACTAATCTGACCATGAAACCTCCCCAAGCTATACGGGTTGTAAGCCGTAGTCGCGAATGCGCGTGAGCAGCTCGCGGTTCGACGGCAGCATGCTCCCGCTACGCTCGATCGCTTCGCGATTCTTACGAAACAACGCATCGGCGACGCCACCATCGCGCAGCATCTGCACTCTAGACGAGGTCTCAGAGCGGAAGCCCATACCGTACAGCACGTATTGGTAGCTGGCGGCGGGAAATACCTCGTTATTGCTAGTGAAGTCGTGGTTGTATGGCGAGTGATGGCGCCACAGCGTCATGAGCTCCTGCAGACTTTCAGGGACGGAAGCAGGGTCTCGGTTATCGATCCAGAAGGTGGAGTCTTCCCGCTGGCTGAGCAGGTAATGCAGCTTGAGGAAATCGATGATGCGATCCCACCGATAGGAGAACGTATCGTTGAAACGCCGCGCCACGATGTCCATCACCCCGCGCGTGGCGGGCAGTTGCTCGGCGAGCATCGTCGCCGACAGCTCCACCAATACCAACGCAGAGGCCTCCAAGGGCTCTAGAAAGCCCGCGGACAAACCAACGGCGACGCAGTTCTGTCTCCAGAAGCACTGGCGATGCCCAGACCGTATCGGAATCTTGCGCACGTCGAAGGCCGAGAGCGAGGTGCCTAGGTAGCGTTCCAGCG
>JBCCWS010000092.1 GCA_039193195.1 Pseudomonadota bacterium | reverse complement strand
TGCAGCCATAGCCGAGCTATGGCTGCATTCGACCAACGCCGCGATGGCGCCCGTGCTACTCGCCCTTCGGGTCTGCCCAGGGGCAGCGTCCGCGGCGTTGCATCGCTTGCCAATGGCGGTGCCATTGGCTGCGCGACGCGCCTTGCTGACGCTGCCCCACGCAGACTGAGCGTTACCTTGTTTACCAAGCAGCCCACTAGGCCGCCGCGGCCTGCACCTCCGAACGGCCAGCCAGCAGGCCCAGGCGACTGGCGCCGGAGACCGCCAGAGCGCCAGCGGCCACCCAGACGCCCACGGCCATGGCGAACAGCAGGCCGCCGTCGTCGAGCACCACGATGCCTAGCGGCGTAAACAGGTGGAAGACGATCGCGCCGCTGATGATGCCGAGGGCCAACAGGGCGCCGGCCAGGCGCAGCCGCAGGCCACCGGTAACCAAGCCGATCAACAGCAGTACGGACGCCACGAGTTCGGCCGAGCCGATGACGTAGGCATTGAAGGGGCCTGGCGGCAAGAACAGGCCCTCGATGCCGAAGGTCTGCCATGCCCAAGCGTTAAGGGTGCCAAAGATATGCTGCGTTTCCACCGAGCCGGTGAACTTGAAGAACAAGGACTGGATAAAGACGAAGGCGATGTAGAGGGTGCCGGCCACTGGGCCGAAGCGTGAGATAAGGGACATTTGCTCAGCTCCCGATTGATCGAGTAGATGCCCTATAGATGACCGCCGGCGACCAGAAGTTACAGGCGCCGCATCACGGCCCGATCCGCCCCGGGAAACGCTGGGAAAGGCTAGCGTCGCGGCGGCTTGATGGGCGTGCGAGGCACGCGGTGCGCGGGGGCCGCTCGCAGGAGCGCAGGCACATCCGCCGGATCGCTCAGCAGTATCACGCCGACACGCGCGGCGTAGCGCTTGTCAGCGGCTTGCTCGCTCAAGTAGCGCTGAGCCTGCGGGGCAGCGCGAAGCTGGGCATCCCAGAACGCCGTGGTGAAATCCAAGGCGTAGCGCGCATGCTGCGCGTTAGGCTCACCCCAACCGTCGAAGCGAATCGCCGTTTGCGTAAGCCCGCCGAAGTTGTTGTAGCCGCCGTTGATGAACAGAAGATAGCGCGGTGACGCGCTGGCGAAGCGAAACGGATCCATGCGCCAGTGCACATCCTCGCCGTGGCGCAGGCGCGCGATATCGTTCGAGCCCGTGACGGCCATAAACGGCACGTCGAGCTCAGCCCACGCGCGCTCGTCGAGCTGCGGCCCGCGCCCGCGCGGGGCGAACATCACGATGGCGTCGATCCGCTCGTCCGCGAGACTCACCGTGTGCCCTTGGCGATCCACCTTGAGCCGCGTCCCGCCCATGAGCTGGGCGATGTGTGCGCCAAACGAGTGGCCGGCCAGGCCGATTCGGTACGCGTCCATGCGCTCAGCGAGGACGTCCCAAGCGCGCGGTGGGGACTCGATAGCGTCGAGCAGCCGCGTGAGGTCCCGAGCCCGCTCACGCCATCCTCGAAAGGCCCCTTGCGCCGACCCGGTGCCGCGCTGAGCTTCGGGGATCGTGTCGCCGTGCTGAGGCTGCAGGCAGACAAAGCCGTGGCTGGCCCAGTGGCGTACCAAGGGCTGGTACTGGGTCGAGGATCCCCACACGCCGTGGGAGAAGATGATCACCGGCGTACGCGCCTGCAGGTCCGCTGGAAAGGTGGCACGAACGCTGAGCTCGCGCTCGCCGCCCTTTGCTGCGACGCGCAGCTCACGCACTGGCGCCACCGGATGCCCGCCCACATCGGCCGCGTAGCCCTTACCCAACGCGGCCGCTGACAGGTCGGCCGCGGCGGGAGCGGCGCTCGCCCCGCAGGCGATCACGATCAGGCACAAAAGCCATGCTTTCCTTACCATCTTGCGATCATCTCCAGGGTGAGCGCCTTCGCCAGGTGCAAACCGATCAGTCCGGTTGGCGCACGTTACGGTACTCATTCACGGGAAGGTTGCGCTTGACGCTGACCTCACCGGAGGGCCAACGTACTTCCAAACGCTTGATCTCCGTCGCCTGCCCGAGGCCGAAGTGCACGCGCAGGGAATGCTGAGACAACCAGCTCGACCCGGCGCGGATCTCGCGCTCCTGCATCACACCGCCCGCGAGGATACGCACGCGAGCGCCGATCGCGTCGCGATTGTCCGTGACGCCGTTGCCGATCAGGCGCAGGGACACCCAGTTGCCCGCATTCTCCGTATTGTTGCGCAGCAGGATGGGCTTTTCCGTCGGACGGGTCTGTGGCGCAGGCCCAGTACCGACCGCGAAGTCGAGCAAGCCATCCCGGTTGTAATCGGCGATCGCCAGCCCCGAGGTGAAGCGATTGCTCGTATTGAAAGACTGCACGATCGACTCGAAGGTGCTGTCGCCCTGGTTGTGGAAGACGTGGGTGGGGCTACCAAGGCCCGGGCCAATAGCGCCGATCTTCGGGAAGGAACCGGTCATCAGCAGGTCCACGTACTGGTCGTTGTCAAGATCACCGAAGCCGCAGCCGAAGCCGAAGTCCGGGGCGGCGGCGGAGATGCCCGCTTCGCGTTCGATGGTACGGAATTTGCCGTTGCCGAGGCGCTCAAACAGGCCGTGCTCCTGATCGGAGTTCACGTTTGGGCCGGCGTTGGTCGCAAACATGTCCTGATCGAGATCGAGGTCGATGTCAGCCAAGTCCATGCACATCCAGTAACCACGCTTGATGTCCCAGTCACGGCTGTCCGTGCCTGCGTAGCTCATCAGGGGGGCAAAGGTGAAGTCGCCGTTGTTGACGAGGATTTCGATGGGCGTGAGGCGACCGTTGATCTCGTGGCAGTCGGCGATGATCACATCCTGCATGCCATCATTGTTGTAGTCGGTGAATACCGAGGCGCAGGCGCCGAAGGCCGTGTCCACGCCCGAGCCGTTGCTGACGTCCATAAAGGTCAGATCGCCGTTGTTGCGGAACAGGAGGTTCTTCGGCTGGGTGCGATCGTTGATGTTGCCGGGCGCCAGGATCAACAGGTCGACGTAGCCGTCGTTGTCAACGTCCGCGGCGGAGATGTGTTGCGCCTGACCGGCCAGCTGGGGGATCAGGTTCAAGTTGCTGCTGCTCGTCAGGTTGTCGAAGGTGCCGTCACCTAAGTTGTGGTAGAAGCGGATGTAGCTTGCGCGGGGGCTCGCCCAGGCGCCGTCGGCCACCACCACGATGTCGCGGAAGCCGTCGTTGTCCAAATCCACGGCGATCGCGCCGGAGCCGCCGGCCTCGCCGAGCAGCCCCGCCTCCTCCGTCACGTCGTTGAAGGTGCCGCTGTCATTGCGCAGCAAGCCGTTGCGCGCGCCGAGGCCGCCGGTGACGAACAGGTCTTCGTCACCGTCGCCATCGTAGTCCACCCAGACCAGGCCGGAGAAGCCATCCCCCTGGGCGGGACTGTAGTTGATGAATCCATTTAGCTGTTGCGAGAGGTCTTGAAAGCGAGGCGTCGCTTGGGATGGAGCGGCGAGGGCTAAGCTCCCCGTGAGAAAGAATGCGATTGAAATCGGCTGATGCAGCATGATCGGTATTCCCTTGTTGTTGTTGGAGAACGCGAGGGGCACGTGGCTAGGGCGACGGGCCGTAGAAGATGGGGGAGGTCCATGCCCGCTCCTGGATATCCGTGTAGACACGGGCATCGCAGCAGGCGGCGTACTGGGGCGGCGGCAGATCAGTGCCCTCGTCGCAGCTCCAGGGGGCGGGCTGTGCATCGCACGCCGCCTTGGACCAGCGCGGCGTTGGCAACTCGAGCACGCGCAGGTAATAGTAGGCGGGTCCGGTCGGCTCGAAGACCTCGTCCTTCCAAGCGCGGCACAGGAAGCGGTTGCCGCCCGCCGGCGCGGCGGGCAGCTCGATCTGGGTCTCGCGCAGCGCGCCCGTGCCATCCACCCAAGCCTTGACCAAGTTCATGCGTGCCAGGCTCGCGCCCGACGGGTCCGCGATGCCCACCATGAGGAACTGCGGCTGCGCTGTGGGCGTCGGCATGGTCGGCAGCGTAGACCCCATGAAGGTCACCCCGCGCACCGCATCGCTGGCCAATTCCGCACAGGTGTTGCGCGGCGATTCGGGCAAGGGCGGATCGTCACTCCAGCGCGCCACCATGCGCACCTTGATGCGCGGTCCACTCGTCGCGAAGGTCTCGCGCGCCCGCAGCGCATCGAAGATGCTCTCGCGCGTGTTGTCGTAGGCCCAGACACCTGCCAGCCCTCCCGGGCTAAAGTACGCGTTCGGTCCGGAGAGACGTCTGGACGCGGTGGCATCTTTGCCGCCCGCGTGGCCGGGGTAGTTGTCCTCTTCCACAGCGCCGCCGGTGGCGTTGTGCGTATCCGTGCTGGCGATAAACCCGAGCTGGATCGGATTGACGTCGCCGGACTGCGCTTGCGCCAGCAGGCCCGCGTTCAGCCCGGCGCGGGCCATGCCGCCAGAGGCCATGTCCAGGGGCATGCCCCGGTCGGGCTCGTACACCTCGAAGGTGCACAGGGGATCGTCTGGATGGGAGGCGGGCGAGCACTCGCTGCTCTGCTTGTGCTGGATAATCTCGATGAGCGGTTCCATCTCCGCTCGCGCCTTGGGGTGTTCGTTCGGATCGAGTTGAAAGGCCTTGCCAGCGCTATCGTTGGAGGTGTGGGGAATCGCCAGGACGTCGCAGCCCGGCAAGCCCGGGTTGTTCGGATCGCCGGGGAGGCCGCGGCACTCGGCCCGCAGGGTATGACGCAGGGCACCCGGTGTGGCGGTGGCGTCGCGCGCCGGCAGGGGATGGACCAGCGGTGCGCCGTCCGCGTCGGTGATGCTATGCACGTCGCGGTAGATGACGTTGCGATGATTGCGTGAGAAGGAGCCGTCCTGCGCCGTGCCCGAAGTCCACTCGTAGGCGGCGAAGGTGGTGAACGAACAGGGCTCATAGGCGCCCTCGGCCGCGTCGATGGTGGCGCGCCAGACGCTGTTTAGATACTGACCGACGATCGCGCAGAGCTCCGTGTTCTGCGGCGCGGTCACACACAGTTGGCTGAGTTCCGTGTTGCGCTGGGGATTGGCCGTCGCTCGGTAGTCGCTACACAGGGTACGCAGGAGCGCCGATTGATCAGCAAAACCCATATCCAGCAGGTCGTCGGCGATCTCATCGGACAGCCAGTCCTGGCCTTGGGCACCAGGCTGCGTGCACAGGTCGGTCTCGCCGAGCAGCTCGCCATGATCGGTGACAGCGGCGAAGTCGAGCGGATCGCTGATGCGAAACTGGCGCGGTGCACCGCCTGGCGTCACGGGCGCCAGATCCGTCCACAACCCCTTCGCACTTTCGTAGGCTTCCACCGGGCCGCCGGGCGTATCGAAGACGTAGGCGTCGGCCGAGAAGCGCGTGTGGATGTGAATATCACCGAAATACGCCTCGCGCACGGGGCTCTGTTCACCGCAAGGACCGGCGTGCAGCGCCGACGGCGCGGCGGCAAGCGTCACCAGAAGCAGCGGCACGCTGCCCTTTAAGCGCTCAGTCATCGATCGGATTTTCCTTCCCTTCCCGAACAACAGCACGCCTTGCGTACTGGCTTCAGTTAAGGAAAGCGCTATTCGACGCGCAGTGTTTCACCGCTCATCGATCAGTGTGATGCGCGGCGATGGACGGCGCAGCCCAACCGTGTAGACGCGTGCGGTAGAATGTTCATCGCCGGTTTTCACCACGAGCACAACACGATGACGCATCGACCACACTTCGCCGCTTTCTTGCTCCTGCTGTTAGTCGGCAGTCCGGCCGCGAGTGAAGAACACGTCGTGCAGGCTATTGCGAAGCGCGGATTCGAGTCCATGTTGTTTGACCCCGATTTTCTTCGCATGGCGCCGGGCGATACGGTGACTTTCCAGGTCGACGACTTGGACCATCAGCCTCAGTCGGCGTTCGTGCCGCCGGGGGCGAGACCCTGGCGTGCCCAAAAAGGGAAGTCGATCACCGTGACGCTGAGGGCACCTGGCGTGTACGTATTCGACTGCGCCTACCACAACGTGATGGGCATGGCCGGCGTCATCGTGGTGGGCGAGGCGAGCAACGTGGCCGAGGCTCGCGAATTCTTCACCCGCTATCGCGATGAGACGGTATTCATCGACAAGGAACGCCTGGACCACATTTGGGCGCCGAAGACGGGTGCCCTCGCCGCGCTTCCTTGACCACCAAGGCAAGCGCCAACGAGACCCTGACGCCTGCGTCGGTCAGAAAACGAGCTTCAATCTCAGCCGCGTACAAATCTATGCGCGCGAGGCCCACCGGTGTCGCTGAACGCAGTAGAAGACTCATGAATCATCGAGGCTACGTGAGGCGCCGGCGTAGCGGGTGAAGACTTCCCGCAGGAACGCCGGTCGACTCGAAGCACGTCCGGCAGTCCGCGTTCGCCATGGAGTCGCTCGAACACGCGGTTCGGACGCTGGCTGGGTAGCGACGTATCGATATCTATCACTAGCCTGCTTTATTCATGAGGTGTGGCGTTGAGCCCCTGAGATGAGATCGTAGGGCGTTGACCGCAGCTGAGCGAGTGCCTGTGAGGCGTTCTCAGGGTTGAGGCCGGCGTTTTCCGAGTGTTGGGGTCGCTCATGC
>JBCCWS010000091.1 GCA_039193195.1 Pseudomonadota bacterium | reverse complement strand
CTTGCGGCCCGGCCCCTAGCTAGTGTCCTGAGTTAGAAGTTCGTTGATGAATTCGCAGGCGAGTTTTTGTCCCTGAGCGCGGCGCGAGGACGAGCGTGGCAGGTCCCACGGGAGGAGGAGCAACGTGTTCAGGGGCGAAAAGGTGCCGCGAAGTCATCAACGAACTTCTAACTCAGGACACTAGGACCGAGCTGGTACCATTAGCGCTCCAACCGCCTCGGGAGCTTCTTGATCATCATGGACGATCTCGCCCGCCTGATCCGCGACGTGCCTGACTTCCCCAAACCGGGGATCGTCTTCAAGGACATCACGCCCCTGCTCGCCGACGCCGCAGGCCTGCGTCTTGCGATCCGCACGATGGCGGACCAGATCGAGGACCTGCAGCTCGATCGCATCGTCGGCATCGAGTCCCGTGGCTTCATCTTCGGCGTGCCCCTTGCCTTGGAGCTGGGTTTGGGCTTCACTCCGGCGCGCAAGCCCGGCAAGTTGCCCTGGCGCACTCAATCGCAGTCCTATGATCTGGAGTACGGTCAAGACACGCTCGAGATTCATGAGGACGGCGTCCATCCCAGCGACCGAGTGCTCGTGGTGGACGACCTGCTGGCGACGGGGGGCACGATGAGTGCAACCGTGGGCCTAGTGGAAGCACTAGGTGCGCGGGTGGTTGCGGTCTCGGTGGTGATCGAGCTGGCGTTTCTGAACGGTCGCGAACGCCTGCCCGAGCGTCGAGTCGAGTCGCTACTTAGCTACTGAGCCCGTAGCAGCAAGGTCGCCGCGCCGTTGGTGCGGTGCGGGGTGAGATGCGCTTGCGACGTGCGGAGCGCGAGGCGTACGCTGCGGGGTAATGGTCCGTGGTCGCGGGGCCGCGCGCTGTTTCCCTCGCTCCACCCGCCGGAGTCGTTCGTCCTCATGAAGCTCTCGCTAACGCTGATCGCCGCCTTCGTGCTGCTTGCCTTCGGTCCCATCGCTCCGTCCGCTGCCCAGTCGACCTGCGGGCCAGACGCGCTGCAGGACAGCGGCTCCATCTACCGCATCTGCATGCCCCCAGCCGAGGACTACAACAACCGGCTGGTGATTTGGGCCCACGGTTTCCAGGATGCGACGGAGCCGGTCAGCATCCCGGAGGATCAGCTCTGCTTCGACGACGTTTGCTTGGACGACCTGTTCAACGGCCTGGGCTACGGCTTCGCCACCAACAGCTACTCCAAGACCGGCCTCGCCATCCTCCAGGGCTCGGACGACATCCTCGATCTCGTCGATATCTTCACGGAGGAGCAGGGGGCTCCGGAGCGAGTGTACCTCGTGGGAGCGTCCGAGGGCGGCATCATCACGACGCTGCTCACCGAAGGAAGCCCGGAGGTAATCGATGGTGGCGTCGCCGCCTGTGGGCCGATCGGAGACTTCAACCTGCAGCTCGAATACTTTGGCAACGCTCGCCTCGTGTTCGAAGTGCTCTGGCCCGGTCTGCTCCCGGGCGGTCCCTTCAACGAGCCCCAGGACATCGCCGACAACTGGCCCGACTACTTCTTCCAGGCGATCGAACCCGCCCTACGGGCGAACCCGGGGCGCCTGCTCGAGTGGGTCGCGTCCGCCGAGTTGCCGGTGGATCCAAACGACTTTCTGACCAGCGCGATCAACAGTGCCGAGGCTGTGCTGCGCTACGCGGTGGTCAACTACGACGACGCCACGCAAGTACTCGGGGGTTTTCCCTTCGGCAACACCGACAAGGTGTTCGGCGGCGTCCGCCTCGCTGAGCTGATCAACGATCGCGTGCAGCGGGTGGAGGCTGACCCGGCTGCGCTGGCCGAGATTGAAAACTACCAAACCACCGGCAGTCTCGATCGGCCGCTGATCACCATCCACACGACTGCCGACGAGCAAGTGCCGTACTTCCATGCGCCGATCTACGTGTTGAAGACGGTGCTGAATCTCGACTATCTCACGCAGCACTTTCATATCCCTTACGACCGTTACGGCCACTGCAACTTCACCAGCACGGAAGCGCTGGTCGCCTTCCTGCTGGTATTGTTGTACGCGGGTGACCTGTTCGAGGTGCAGGGCGTGGGGGAGATTCTGCCCGCTGAGCAGCTGGCAGACTTCGAGGCGAAGGCTCGCGAGTACGGAATTCGTTACCGGCTCGAGGGGCATCCGCGCGTGGTGTCATCTAAGGAGTAAGCCAGCAATCTGACTTAGGTTCGCGAGCGACACGCGGCTAGGGCCCCAGCTCACCGTGCCAGCGGCGATGTGTACGCCGCATCGTGCGCCAGCGGCGTTGGCTCGCCTGCCGCGAGGGCGTCGAGCACATCTTCGAATCGAGTCTCGTAAGCGAAACCGAGCGCGCGAGTGATGAGCGACCCGTCGTAGATGCGTCCGATGTGCCTCGGCAGCTGCCAACCCTGTTCGGCATACAGCTCGCCAGCGCGCGGGTACAAGCGGCGAACGACGCTGGCGGCGTCCTGCTTGAGCTCAAGAACGTCCTGGCGCGAGAACGGCGTGGGGGCGCAGACGAGGTAGAGGCCGAAACCGACTTCAGCCACCCGTTCGAGCGCGGCCAGGTGCGCCCTCGCCATGTCCTCCACGGTGGCCCGCCGGTTGAGTAGCTCATTGGCCTTCATGTTGAGCCCGCTTAGCTGATGGTGCGTATCGTCGTCTTCGGGGAAGAAACGCGAGGTGCGCAGCACGATAACGTCGAGGCCAAAGTCGATATGGTGCTGTCGGCAGAGGGCTTCCGCGGCGAGCTTTGTCGCGCCGTAGATATTGCGCGGCTCGATCGGGCCCGAGCGCTCATCCAGCCAGATTGCCGCCTCGCTCTGCTCGTTGCGAATCGCCTGGCTGATCATGAGCGAGGTCGTCGATGTGAAGACAAACCGCGTTCCGGGCTTCGCGCTGGCGGCCTCCAGCAGATTCAGCGTGCCTGTCACGTTGACGTCGACGAACGCTTGCTGCGGGTAGCGAGCGATATCGGGTTTGTGCAGGGCGCCGGCGTGAATCACTGCGTCGAAGTCGTGCGCTGCGAACGCAGCGCTCACCGCGTCCTTGTCGACGACGCTAGCGTTGATGAGCGTTAGGTCCGACGGGGCCACATCTAGGCCGATGGTCTGGTGGCCGTTGGCGTCGAGCAGCGGGATGAGGTAGCGGCCCAGCCAGCCGGAGGATCCTGTGACCAGTACCTTCAAGCGGCGCTCCTGTGCTGCCCTCGCCTGTGTTGGGTCGGCACCAATGAACCGTTGCGCATAGCGCTAGCCGGCGGCGCTCGCCGCGGCGGGTGTCGCGTAGTGTTCTTCGAGCACGCCCTGCCACGCGGCAGCGCAATCGACGCGGGTGAACGCTCGGCGAACGTCATTTGGGGCGAAAGGGTGGTGAGTCGAGAAGCGGATACCGAACTTGCGCATTTGGCGGGTGGCGCTGCGCTCGCCGTACAGGCGCATGGCGAGCCTGTGGTGCGTGAGCAGTACCTCGCGTTGCTCAGTGAGCGTCGGCACCAGCACCTCGCCGCCGGCCATCAGTGCGCGGGCCTGACGGAAGATCCACGGGTTGCCGATACACCCGCGGGCGACGGACACTGCGTGCACGCCCGTGTCCGCCAGCATCAGGAAGATGTCGTCTACGGTCCACACATCCCCGCTGCCGAAGATCAGTCGGTCGGGGTAGCGGCGCACCAGTTCGCGAAGGAAGGGCCAGCGGGCCGGGCCGTTGTACTTCTGCTCCACGGTGCGCGCATGCACCGTTGCCACGGCGTAGCCAGTCTCGTAGGCGGCGTCGAAGATACGTTCGAAGGCATCGGCCATCTGCGGCGTGTCGTCGAAGGCGCGGCGTAGCTTGACCGTGCAGGGCACTTGCGCAGGCACGGCTGCGCGTACGGCGCGCAGGATAGCGATGGCGTCGTCCGGTGCCGCCAGGAAGTGGCCGCCGCGGCGACGCTTACGAATTTTCTTCACCGGGCAGGCGAGGTTTACATCCACTACGTCGTAGCCCATCTCCGCCAGCGCCACGGCGCCACGCGCCATCCACTCGGGCTCCGTGCCCATCACCTGTCCAGCGACCGGGTGATCGTCTAGGCGGGCGACGGCGTTCTCCTCCAGGTCGCCTAGGCCGCGCGCCTCCTTCCGCAAGAGGTCTGGATCCTCTTGGCGCTTGCCGCGACCGCCGTCGACGAGCTTGCGATCGAGTAGCGCCTCGGTGATGCAAAAGGGGGCGCCGTGGGCGCGGGCGATCAAGCGCATGGCGCCGTCGGAATAACCGGCGAGGCCCGCTTGGAAAAAAGGGGCGTCGAAGCCAGCCGCGACGGCACTCGCCAAACGGGGGTCCGTAACGTGCTCGCGCGCATAAGCCCTGGCGCGCGCGCGAGCGCTGGCATCAGGGGGTGGGGGTGGGGTATCGGCGTTGGCCATGGCGCGGCAGTCTAGCAGGGTGCCGAGCAAGCGGTGAGCAACCGGTCAGAAAGGCAGGGTGAGTCGCCAAGGGCGCCCGGGCTACTCGCCCTTCGGTTCTGCTCAGGGGCGGCGTCCGCGGCGTTGCATCGCTTGCCAAAGGCGATGCCATTGGCTGCGCGACGCGCTTTGCTGACGCTGCCCGTTCGCAGACTGAGCGTTAGCTTATATACCAAGCGACCCACCGGCCGGTGATCGCCTGTCAGTCGCGCTCATCGGGGTTCTCCCGCCGACCAACGCTCGCTGAGCCCGTCGCCCACCCAGAGAATTGCCAGGGATAGTCGAGATGGATGGATCCTACCGCGAAAAGGGACAGCGCCAGAAGGGCTTCACACCGGAGCAGGTCGCCTGCCTCGTCGATGCGCTCGGCAAGCTCGAACTGCAGAATCTCTTCCAGGCAGGCGGTGGCACCCAGGCAGCGCCGGCCCCAGAGGCAGTTCATGGCACGCCGCTTGAGGACCTCTGCAAAGAGGAGGTGGCGAAGTACAAGCTGCATCCCCTCGATCTTTGGGAGAGGCTGGAGCATTGGACCGCCAAGAACGAGATCGCCACGGGGCTCGACCAGTTCCTGCTGCGCCACCTGGGCTTCTTCAACGTCGAGCCCACGAGCCCGGGCTACATGGTGCGCCTGCGCATACCTGCCTGCCGGCTGCGCGGCGATCAGATGCTGGCGCTTGCCGCTATTGCCGAGACCTTCGGCGGTGGCTACGCGCATGTGACGACGCGGGGCAATATCCAGATCCGTGAGATCGAACCCAAGGATGTGCTCAACGTCATCGACGCGCTGAACGAGGCGGGGCTTTCCTGCCAGGGCTCGGGCGCGGACTCAGCGCGCAATATGACCGCCTCGCCCACGGCCGGCTTTGACCGGCTGGAGTTGATCGACCTCTCGCCCTTCACCCGCCGGCTCTCGAACCTCGTGCTCAACACCCGCGAGCTGCGCGCCCTGCCGCGGAAGTTCAACATCTCCTTCGACAATGGCGGCACGATCTCCTGCGTCGCCGATAGCAACGACATTGCCTTTCAGGCCGTCGAGATCGGCGAAGGCGCGGGCCTGGAGCCTGGGATCTACTGCCGTATCGGCCTTGGCGGGATCAGTGGGCACCGGGATCTGACGCGTGAGACGGGCATGGTCTGCACACCGGAGCAGAGCGTGATGGCGGGCTACGCGATGCTGCATGTCTTCTGCGAACATGCGGACCGCACGAACCGGAAGAAAGCGCGTTTGAAGTACCTGCTCGACCGCGAGGGCGTCGATTGGTTCATCGCCCGCACGCAGGAGAAGCTCGATGCCCTCGACGCCGGTTTCCGGCTGACGCCGCTCTCGAGCGAGCATGACAGGCCGCGCCCGACCGTTGATCGCCAGGCTCATATCGGCGCCCATCCTCAGCGCCAGGACGGGCTGTCCTATGTGGGGATCGCGCTCGAAATGGGCCGCCTCTCGCCGGCGCAGATGCGGGTGATCGGCCGGCTCGCCATGGAGACGGGCGACAACGACCTACGGCTGACCGTCTGGCAGAACCTGCTGATCCCCCATCTCCCGGCTGCGCGCATGGCCGAAGTGGAGACAGCGCTCGCCGAGGCGGGGCTCGCCACCAGCGCCACCGCCTTCGCGGCCGGTGCCGTCGGCTGCACGGGCAAGGCCGGCTGCAAACTGGCGCTTGCCTATACCAAGGAGGACGGCACAGCCCTCGTCCGCCATCTCGAGAGCCGCTTCACGCTGGATCAGCCCATCAACATCCACCTGACGGGCTGCCCCAACTCCTGCGCTCAGCATTACATTGGCGACATCGGGCTGATGGGCGCCACGCTGCCGGACGGCTCGGAGGGCTATTACGTCGTCCTCGGCGGGGGCAGCGACGGCGACAAAGGGGTCGGGCGCCCCCTCTGCGGGCCCATCCCCTCGACCGGCATCAACGCGGTGATCGAGGGCGTGATCGCGCACTACCTCGCCGAGCGCGAGGCGGGCGAGACGTTCCTCTCCTTCGTGCGCCGCACGGAGGATGCCGCGCTGCCCGCGCTCCTGTCCCCCCTCGACCTCGCCTCCTGACAGCGACCTCCCCGGGAGAAGAACGGATGACCGAGCACGACACGACCATGATGAAACTGCTGGCGAGCACGATCGCGTCGCCGCCGGCGGCCAAGGTGCCCGACTTCATTCCCGCCGATGCGCCCTTCGACGAGGAGCAGCGCCTGTGGCTGAGTGGCCTTTTCACGGGCCTCTATGCACTGTCGACGGCGGCGAAGGCGGGGTCGGCAGAGCCGGAGGCTGGGACGGCGCTCACGATCCTCTATGGCTCGCAATCGGGCACGAGCGAAGCGCTCTCCAAGGACCTGCGCAAGTTCGCCGCCACCAAGGGCTTCGATGCGACGATCGCGG
>JBCCWS010000090.1 GCA_039193195.1 Pseudomonadota bacterium | reverse complement strand
GCTCTTCTCGCCAGCGCTGCAGGGCCGCTCTGTTGACTCGCCTGACGTCTCAGTTCGGCCCGCTCTTCGTCGGTCAAATGGATAGGAGTACTCATAGCTGGAATTGTACTCCGAATCTAGCTGTTACACTCCACTAGTGTCGCCTCCCGACGTGTTCCTGCTGAGTGCCTACACTCGCGACCGGGGCTACGCGGAGAGTCAGCTGCTACGTCACCCGGCGATGCGTTCGCTGTTCGCGGATCGGGACGTGCTGGAACTGCCGCCGAATCAGGGCAGCTGCTCCACTTGGCACCTGATCGAGACGGCCGAATACCTGGCGAGGCAACTCCCCACGCACGATGGTCTCGCCGCGGCTGGCGCCGCCAAGGGCGGGCGTTCGGGCGCGGCACGATGAGAGCGCAGGTTATGCGCCTAGCGCCGACGATCGTCCTGACGCCGGCGCAGCTCAACGCCATGCTGGCCGCGGTGTTGCTGGGACTTACGCTGCTCTCGCTCACGATCGGCCCGGTAGATCTTCGCGTCGGCGATGTGCTCGCCGCGCTCTTCGGCACCGGCACGACCGAGGAGGCGCTGCGCGAGCAGATCATCGTGCGTCACGTGCGCCTGCCGCGCGCCGTCCTTGCGATCCTTACCGGAGGCTCCCTTGGCCTGGCGGGCGCAGCGCTTCAGGGGCTGCTCAGGAACCCGCTCGCTGAGCCTGGGCTGCTCGGGGTGAGCTCGAGCGCCAGTCTGGGTGCTGTGCTCTGCCTGTACTTCGGCGTCGCGGCCCTGAGTCCGTGGTTGCTGCCGGTGTCCGCGATGAGCTTCGCTGCCCTCGCAACGGTTGTGCTTTACGTCATCGCCCGCCGCAGTCCCGCTGTCACCCTGATCCTCGCCGGCATCGCCCTCTCGTCGCTCGCCAGTGCGCTCACCTCGCTCGCCCTCAACCTCGCGCCGAACCCTGCCGACGTGCAGGACATCGTGCTGTGGCTACTCGGCTCGCTCAGCCAGCGCAGCTTCGCGGACGTGCAGCTTTGCTTGCCCTTCGTCGTGGCCGGCGCAGCGCTGCTGCTCGCCTGCGGTCCGGCGTTGGATTCGCTGTCGCTCGGAGAGGCGGAGGCGCGCACCCTGGGCGTTCATGTTGCCCGGTTGCGACAGCAGGTTATCGTCGGCACGGCCCTGTGCGTGGGCGCGTGTGTGGCGATCACGGGAGCCATCGGCTTCGTTGGCTTGGTGGTGCCACACCTATTGCGGCCATTCGTGGCCTATCGACCGTCCAGGCTGCTGCCGAGCAGTGCCCTTGGGGGCGCGGTGCTACTGCTCGCGGCCGATCTGGTGCTGCGCGCGATCAGCAGCCCGCAGGAGATCATGCTAGGTGTGGTCACGGCGCTGATCGGCGCGCCCTTTTTCTTCGTGCTGGTGCTTAGCCGGCAGCAGCGACAGCAGGAAGGGGAGGCGTGGTGAAGGGGAGGTTACCGCCGGGTAGGGCGGAGGCCGCGCTAAACGTACGGGCAGTGACCGTGCCGGCAACGCCTCGCCTACGCCTGTCCGAGGTGTCGCTGTCCGTGGCGCCTGGCGAGTGTGTTGGTTTCGTCGGCCCGAACGGCGCTGGCAAGAGCACACTGCTCAAAGCCATCGCCCAGCTCATCGACTACCGCGGTGAGGTGAGCTTCGGCGCCCGTGACTTGCGGGCGATGAGTCTGCAAGAGCGGGCGCGCCAGCTCGCCTACCTCGGCCAGGGCGGGCGGAGCGCGTGGCCGCTCAGCGTGCGCGATTTCGTCGCCCTCGGGCGGATGCCCCACCGGCAGCGTCGCGCTTGGCCGTGGCAAGCGTTGGTGGGGAGACGCGTTGCGAAGATGGAGGTGGCTGGCGATGGTGTTGCCGGTCCGCCAGCGGCTGTAGGCGTCCGCGCCGAGGCTGATGCGGACGGGCAAGCCATCGCCCAGGCGCTCGCCCACACTGGCCTGGAAGCGATGGCCGAGCGGCCGGTTGGCACGCTTTCCGGCGGCGAGTTCGCCCGCGCGCGCCTAGCGCGTGCGCTCGCCGTTGAGGCGCCACTGCTGCTTGCCGATGAGCCGGTAGCCGCCCTCGACCCCTACCATCAGCTGAAGCTGATGGAATTGCTGCGGACGCAGTGTGAGCACGGGCGCACCGCGATCGTGGTGCTGCACGACCTCACGCTCGCGAGCCGCTTCTGCGATCGGCTGCTGCTTCTCGACCGAGGCGAGGCGCTCGCCTGCGATGTGCCGCGGCGCGTGCTCACGCGAGGTTACCTGCAGCGCGTCTACCAGGTGGAGGCGGTGGTCGGCGAGTACCGCCAGCAGCCGTTCATCGTGCCGTGGGCCTGCGAGCGAGGCGCGCGGGCCACGGGCAGTGTGGCGAACGGTGGCGTCGCGGACCGTACATCGGGCGACGGCGCCACTGAGTGTGGCGACGCCGCGGACGAATCCGCGCGCACGCCCGGACCTTCTGTGCCATCGCCCCTACGCTGGCAGGAGACCTGAGTTGAGCAGTTCCGATGCATCCCCCCAGGCCGTTTCGCGTGGCGTGCCCGCCACCACCACCGTGGTCGTCTGCGAGACCTGTGGCTATGACCCCGAGCAACCCGACGATGTGCGCCCCGGTAAGCGTTTGGGCGACGCTCTCGCAGAGGCATTGCAGATGCGCCGTCAAGCTGCAGAGCAGGTCGGTGATGCCGAGGCGGCGACCGCCTTGGCGGGCCTTAGGGTACGCCCTTTCCGCTGTCTGATGGCCTGCAAACGGGGGTGCACCGCGCAGTTCCGTGCCGCCGGCAAGGTCGGCTACACCGTAGGCGACATGCAGCCGGACCAGGCGAGCATCGAGACCCTGCTCGCCTATGGGCTCCGCTACCAAGCCTCGCTCACCGGTGAAGTGCCCTTTAAACAGTGGCCGTCCGGTATCCGTGGCCGATTCGTGGCCCGATTCCCCGTGCTGCCGTCACCTGACATCGACGAATAGGATCATAAGCCATGAGCGCACCTACCAAGGCGGCAACGAGGGGCCGTATACCCGCCACCATCGTGACCGGTTTTCTGGGCAGCGGCAAGACGACCTTGCTCAAGAACATACTGAATTGCGCCCATGGACTGCGGGTCGCTGTCATCGTCAACGAGTTCGGCGAACTCGGCATCGACGGGGAGATCCTGCGCGGCTGCGGTCTCGGTTGCGAGGAGGACGACATGGCCGGCGTCACCGGCGGCGCGAGCGCCGAGGCCGGCGAGCAACGCGGCACGCTGTACGAGCTCGCCAACGGCTGCTTGTGCTGCACCGTGCAGGAAGAGTTCTTCCCTGTGATGCGTGAGCTGGTCGAGCGGCGCGACGCGATCGACCACATCCTCATCGAGACGTCCGGTCTCGCGCTGCCGAAACCCCTCGTCCAGGCCTTCAACTGGCCCGAGATCCGCAACGCCTGCACGGTGGACGCGGTGATCACGGTGGTCGACACGCCCGCGGTTGCAGACGGGCGCTTTGCCGCCAAGCCCGAAGCGATACAGGCGCAGCGCGAGGCCGATCCGAATCTCGATCATGACCCGACGTTGCGTGAGCTGTTCGAGGATCAGCTCGCGTCCGCCGACCTGGTGATCCTGAGCAAGACCGACCTCACGGACGCGCAGACCTGTGCGCAGGTGGAAGCCGTCGTTCGCGAGGAGATCCCAGCGTCGGTCAAGGTCGTGCGGAGCGACGAAGGGGGCGTCGATCTCAGCCAGCTGCTGGGCCTTGCCAGCGCAGCGGAGGAGCACATCCACCTTCGCCTCAGCCACCATGATCACCACCACGCCGATGGCGGGTTCGAACACGATCATGATCACTTCGATTCGCTGGTGATCGAGCTGCCGGTGGTGCATCGCGGCCGACTGTTGGCCACCCTGCAGGCGCTGGTCGAGCAGCACACGATTTTCCGCGTGAAGGGCTTTATCGCGCTTGGGGGTAAGCCGATGCGCTTGGTCGTGAATGGCGTGGGACGGCGCTTCGATCACTACTTCGACCGGCGCTGGAAGGGCGAGGAAAAGCCGCATACGCAACTGGTGTTTATCGGCCGGGAGCTGAAGCAGGCGACCCTCGAGGCCGCGCTGCGTGATGCGGTACTGGGCAATGCAGAGCCCGGAGCGAGCGAGGCGCCCCAGGGCGGTCCGGGCGCTCGCCAGCAGCAGCAGGCGGGCGTCTGATCTATGCACATGCTGGCGGCACAGCCGGGCGGGTTTGTCGACGACGACTCCATCGTCACGCGCCTGGAGCAGACACCGGCTGATGTGGTGATCCTCAGTGCCGCCGACACGACACTCGCCTTGCTGGCCGAAGCCCATCCGGCTCGCGGGGGGGAGTTTTCTGGCCACGCGGGCAAGGTGGGCGCCGCTTACCCCACCGTCAGGCTGGCCAACCTGCTCCACCTGCGCCAGCACGCCTCCATCGATCTGTACGTGGACGATGTGCTGCAGCACGCGAAGGTGATCATCGTCGATCACCTGGGCGGAGAAAGCTACTGGCCTTACGGCACCGAACGGATCGTCTCGCTGTGCCGCGAGCGAAGTATCCAGCTCGCGATGTTCTCTGGCGACAATACCGAAGACGCCAACCTTCTGGTAAACAGTAGCGTTGACGCAGAGATCTGCCATGCGCTGTGGCGCTACCTACGAGAGGGCGGCGCCGCCAACGCGCGCCGGTTCTACGACTTCATCGCCAGCACGTTCTTCGCCGTCGAGATGCTGGTGCGCCCGCCGACGCCGCTGCCCGCGATCACCGTGTACCATCCACAGCACGCGCTCGCTTCCGTTGCGGACTGGCGGAGCCAGTGGCAACCCCATGCGCCGGTCGTTGCGATTATTTTCTATCGCGCTCACCTGCAGTCGGGTAACACACATGTGTTCGACGTGCTGTGCCAGGCGCTGCAGGCGCGCGGCCTCAACCCGCTGCCAGTAGCGCTGACGTCACTCAAGGACCCGCTGTGCCTGGAGACCCTGCAGTCCTTGTGCCGGGAGGCCGAGGCCGAACTCGTGCTCAACACCACGGCCTTCGCCATCAGTGCGCTGGATGACGAGGAAGTCGAGCCGCTCGCCGGTGACGTGCCGGTGTTCCAGCTCATCATGAGCGGCGACAACCAGGAGAACTGGGCAGGCGATGCCCACGGCCTGCGCCCGCGCGACATCGCCATGCACGTGGCCATGCCCGAGGTTGACGGGCGCATCATCACACGGCCCGTGAGCTTCAAAGGCCTCGACTATCGCTGCGACCTCACCCAAACCGATGTGGTGCGTTACCAGCCCCACGAGGAGCGCATCGCTTTCGTCGCCCGCCTGGCTGAGGCCTGGGGCGCCCTGCGGCGCAAGCCCAATGATGAGAAACGTTTGGCTCTGATCCTAGCCAACTACCCCACCCGCGAGGGGCGCCTCGGCAACGGCGTCGGGCTCGACACGCCAGCGTCCGTGCTGGTGATTCTGCGTCGACTGGCCGAGGAGGGCTACACGGTCGGGGCGCTCCCGGCCGACGGCGATGCGCTCATGCGTGAGCTCAAGACCGGCGTGACCAACGATCCCGCCAACTGGCCGCTGCGCCCCGCGCACCAGAGCCTTGCGATGGAGAGGTATCTGGCGTTCTTCGACGCTCTCCCGCAAATCAGCCGCGACGCCATCGTCGAGCGTTGGGGGCCGCCCAAAGACGATCCGATGGTGCGTGCGGGACGCTTCATGGTCGCTGGCCTGCGCTGCGGGCAGGTGTTCGTCGGCATTCAGCCAGCGCGCGGCTACCATCTCGATCCTATGGCCAGCTACCACGACCCCGACCTCGTGCCACCCCACGCCTACCTTGCCTTCTACTGTTGGCTACGAGAGGTATTCGCCTGCGACGCCATGGTGCACGTGGGCAAGCACGGAAATCTCGAATGGTTACCGGGCAAGAGCGTCGCCCTCGCAGAGACCTGCTGGCCGGATCTCGCCTTCGGCCCAACGCCTCACCTGTATCCCTTCATCGTCAACGACCCCGGAGAGGGGACGCAGGCCAAACGCCGAGCCCAGGTGGTGATCGTCGATCACCTGATGCCGCCGTTGACGCGGGCTGAGACCTACGGCCCGCTGCAGGACCTGGAACGGCTGCTGGATGAGTACTATGACGCGCTCACCATGGATCCGCGGCGCTCGGCGCCGCTGCGCCAGCAAATCCTCGAGCACGCAGTGGGGCAGAACCTGCACAGCGATCTCGGCTTGGTCGTGCCGACGAACGAAGCCGATGAGCAGGCGTTGCTGAACAGCACCGATGCCTACCTGTGCGAGCTTAAGGAGAGCCAGATCCGCGACGGTCTGCACGTGTTCGGTCAGACACCTGAGGGCGTGCAGGCGCGGGATACGCTGCTCGCCCTCGCGCGCTACCCCGTGCGCTTCGGCGACGGGCGCGACGCGAGCCTAATCCGCGCGCTCGCCGACGACCTGCTCGCCACACCCGAGTTCGATCCCCTGGACGCCGACTGGGGCGCGCCGTGGGAGGGCGTGCGGCCGGCGACGCTCGAGGCCGTCGACGCCGAGCACGCCTGGCGCCACTGCGGCGATACGCGCGAGCGCCTCGAACTGCTCGCCCAATCCCTGATCGACGGACGTGCCACCGCCCAAGACGCCGAAGGCCGCGGCTGGTCAGCCACCGCCCGCGTGCTCGATCGCTTGTGGTCCGACCTCGCCCCGCGCCTCGAGGCCTGCGGCGGACAGGAGCAGGCGCAGCTGGTGCGCGGCCTCGAAGGGCGCTTCGTGCCCGCTGGGCCAAGCGGGGCCCCCTCGCGTGGCCGGCCCGACGTACTGCCCACGGGACGCAACTTCTTCTCCGTGGACACGCGCGCCATCCCAACAGCGACGAGCTGGCAGCTCGGCTGGAAGTCCGCCGAGGCGCTGCTCGAGAAGTACCAG
>JBCCWS010000089.1 GCA_039193195.1 Pseudomonadota bacterium | reverse complement strand
GGGTATTGCCGCGTACCGAGATCTCGCCTTGACCCTCAATCGGCGCGGGCGTGATGCGGCGCTCAAGCGAGCTTGCCTGCACCGTCAGCTGGCGCCCCGCATCGAAGGCGATGACGGTCCCGTGCGCAACGTCCTGCACTTGCAGCTGGACCGTATCGACGAGGACGATGGAGATGCTGCCGCCAGGGTGGGAGCCGGTCGTCGTGACCGTGTGCGGCCCGCGAGTGACGTTGCGGGAATCGGCATCACCCGTAGGCGCAGAGATCGTCGCAGGCCCACTGGCAATGCGTGCGGCGAGGAGCGCGGCGTAGTCGCCGCCATCCTGTGCACGCGGCACAAGCCAGCACTCGTCGGCCGTGCCGACCTCGGCAAGCTCGGCGTCGACCGCTTCGGCAGATACCCGGCGCATGGCTAGGTGAAGACGCCCGAGACTTCCCAGTCGAAGGTATTCGTGAAGCTCAGCGTGCCACCAATGTTGAACGACACCGTGTTGTCGTCGGCGTGGTGGATCAGCGTCACGCGGTTGGCCGCGTTGCCGGCGCCGCCGTTGGCGTCGAGGCCCACGATGGCCAGCTCACCGTCCGACGCATCGTCGTAGGTGGCATCTGCACTGTCGTCGGTCAGGGCCGTTAGATCGATCGTGGTGCGGCGAGCGGGTGCCGTACCGACACCATCGGCAGTCGCCCCGAAGTTGGCGGTGGTGACAGTCACCTCGCCATAGATCGTGCCTAGGCTGCCGCGGGTGACGTTCGTTGCGGTATCGGTGGGAGTGCGGCCGCAGACGATGAACGTCGCGGTGTTCTGTCGGACGTAATCGATCTGGGCGTCGATCGCTTGGACGCCTACGCGCTTGGCCATTCTTTCGTTCTCCAGAAACGAAAAAACCCGCCGGAGCGGGTTCTCGGGCGGGTTTGGGGGATCGGAAACGAAAACGCCCCGGGGTCTTTCGACTCCAGGGCGCTTCATCCCCACACTAGGGATTTAGGTGCAATTCTGGGCGGCCCAGTGCCTACCTGTCAAGCGCGATAGCGCGCCGGCCGCGATTGCTGTTGCAACAACTCCAGGGCTCGCCCGTTCTCCTGGGTGGCAATCTCGATCCAGCACGCGACGGACGATCGAATGATGTCCGTGAACCGCCGATATTCGGGACGCGACAGACCCACCACCGCGCACTTCTCCCGCTGCCCGCCAGTTCGCTGCACCCACTCCATGCGCGCCACATCCATCATTCGGCGATCACCGCGGACGAGATTCGCGAGCACCATGTCGGCGACCATCGCGTCCCAGGAGGTTGGTTGCACCAGGACCGCATGAGCTCCGACGCCTTCGTTCGTCGAACGCGGGGCGTCCCCGTGAGCGTAGCGATACGTAAGCGGCGCCCTAGTACGGATAACCCCCTTGCTGTCGGGGAGGTCTGGGCTATCCGTCGACTTGGCCGAGCGGTGTTGCCGCTTCGGGACGTGCCTCGGTGCGGGCCAGACGCTTCCCCCTCCTCGGCTCGGGTCGAGTTGGGTACGCCCCCATGCGAGCATCGCGCGCTCGCCCGCTGCTGTTGGGTCCACGCTCACGGCCGAAACATCGCATCGACCAGTACACCCACGAACACCAGCGCGCCGATTGCGCCAGCCAGCGCGATCACTTGGAGCGCCAGCATCATCGGCTTGTGCATGTCTAGGCGCTTCATGCCGCCATTCCCCGACGGACCCACCCGCGCAGCCACTTCGCTTGGCTGGTGTCGTTCTGCACGATGCGCGCGTAATGGTCGAGCACGTCAGCGCGGTACAGGTGAGCGAGCCCGCGCTGATCCTCGAAGCCGTTAACCGCCGCCAGCGTGACCGGCCCCACAATGCCGTCCGCCTTCACGTCGACCAGCCGCTGCAGGGCCTTGATGGCGCGCACCTGGCCGGAGTGAACGGCGAAGAGCAGTAGTTGCGTGACTAGGTGTTGGCTGGCCACCGGCTCAAGCTGCATGGTTGCCCAGTACGATCGCCTGTAGAAGTCTTTCACCAGGTAGGCCAGCATCGAATCCGCCCGCGTCACCGGCTGACCGGCGTCCAGCATTTCGTCGATCTTGCGCCAGCCGGACCAGTCGCCGTGGTTCTTCCGGGTGATGCCGGAGAACGTCATCCCGCCGCGGTCGTGCGGGTCGTCGACGATGCCGTCGCCTTCGAAGTCCATTAGCACCGCGTACGCCGGATCGTATTCAGCCATCAGAGCAACCCCACAACACGTAACGCCTCATCAGGCGAGTTAACCGTCGCCACTTGACCCGACCACCCGTCGCGGAATTTCTTTTCATCCCGCGTCAGCTGGCGTTTGCTCGGAATCTTCGACCCGTCCTTGATCTCAAGCAGGTAGTTACGCCCCGCTACGCCCACGACGATGTCGGGGAAGCCGTTACCGACTGCGGCCGTGCTGCTCACGCTGCAGCCGCACTTGCGGAGCGCTTCGACCACGTCGCCTTGGTTATCATCTACCTTGGCCGCGCGCCTCACGCCGCGAACCTCGCGAACCTAGCCGACGCCGGAACCTGCCAATTCCGCGACCGGAACGTCATGCCGTCCACCGCGGCACGCCAGTTCCACCCCGCACGCTCGGCCGCGGCCTTTGTCAGCGCCGCGGTGCTCTCGGCGTTCTTAGCGCGCAGACTCTTGAGGGCCTCACGTACCTCGCGCTCCTCAGCCAAGCTGATGCCCTTGGCCTCTCGCTCTGCCTTGCGCCGATCGGCTAACGCCTTGCGTCGCTCCTTCACGCGCTTCAGTCGACCACGCTCGAAGCGGCCAATTGCCTCAAAGGTCGGCATGTCGCCGAGCGCGCCGTAGACCTTACGGATGTAGCTGACGGTGTCGCGGTGTAAGCCGGTTTCCTGGTAGATCACCTCGCAACCTGTGCCGCCGAGCATGTCTGAACGGCGTAGCGCTCGGCGCAGCTTCGGGTCAAAATCCTTGGGCAGAGGCGGGAGGTAGTTGTCGGCGGTGGGGGGCATCACTTTCTCCGGTAGTCCGACCAGGCAAACGGAATCGACGCGCCGTTTTCCAGCAAGCGCGACACACCTCGGTCGGTTAGGTAGGTTGCTAGGTCGGCGAGCGGGTAGTTGCTGGCGACGATGGTCGAGCGGCGCTCCCGGTAGCGGGCGTCGATGATCTCGCACAGCATCAATCGCTCGTCGTCTGTGGCACGCTGCACGCCGACCTCATCGAGCACCAGCATCTCGCGCTCAACGAACTTGCGCAGCACCTGGCCCTCGCTCTCGTCGGTGCTCCACGAGTCGCGGAACCTGCGCACGGCGTCCATCGCCGTGATGTACATCGCGCTCCGGCGATGCGGCAGGATGCAGTGCCGCGCGATTCTGCACGCGAGGTGTGTCTTACCGGTTCCGGTCCCGCCGGTGAGCAGCAGGCACTGCCCGCTGTCCAGCATCTTCGGCAAGTCCTCGGCGAACTCGCGCATCACCTCAAGCACCCGCCGCTGCTGCTCACGCTGCTGGTCGTTGCCCCACTCCCGCCACTCAACGCGCTCGTGGAACCGGGCGGGTATCCCGGCCTCCTGGAACGCGATGCGCGCCGACTCCTGGGGCGTCACCAGGCCCTTTGGCGCGAAGGTGGGCTGCAGGGTCGGGGTCGTGCGGCGTGCCCGAAAGTCGTCCAGCGTGACGATGTCGGCGAAGTGCCGCGGCGTGTTGCTGCTCATCGCGAACCCCCTAGGGCAGACCGAGCCAAGTCGATCTCGCCGTAATCCGTGGCCTGCGGGTCGGGCACGTCCAGCGACGGACGGCCACGCATCTCGGGCTCCCGCTGATACCAGCGAGCCCAGCAACGATCCCAGTCGGTGTACGGCCGCTTGAACTCGAAGAGTCGGAAGTTTTCCAGGGCCCGAGAGGCGCCTTGCTGGCCGAGTCTGGCGACCGCCTTGGCCATGGCCTCGGGCTTCGGATTCCAGGTCTTCGGAACGACCCTCGATCCACGAGGTTTTTTGCTCGGCGACGCGGGGGCGTTATCGCCCCTCTTCTCTTGTCTTAGAGAAGTCTTAAGAAAGTCTCTGTCTTTATTGGTGGCCTCAGTGACGACACTAGCGTCGTCACTGTGGACACACTGGTGTGTCCCTGGTGACGACACTGGTGTGTCCACAGTGACCACACCCTCATCCGCTAGTGTGTCCGCAGTAACGACACTAGGTGTGTCTTTGGCGACGACACTAGGAGTGCCCTCAGTAACGACACTAGGTGTGGCCGTAGTGACGACACTAGCCCAGCGTTCCGGGTGCTTCTGGATGCCAAGTTCACGGGGTGTCGTGCCGGACTTGGGAGCGCCCTCGAGGACCATCTTTCGGTCGATCAGTCGGGTGATGATCTTGCCGACGTTTCGGCGATCGAGGGAGGTGGCGTTGGCCAGGTAGGTGAGCCCGAGGGGCCAGAACTTCGGTGACCCGTGGCGCCCCCAAGTGTTGCGCGCGATGACCATGAGCACGCGCATCTCGCGGCCAGTGATGTCGGCGCGCACTAGGGCCTCCAGGTAGCCGTGAGCGAGGCGTGTGAAACCCTCTTCCACCTGGGGGCCTGCCATCAGGCGCTCGCCTCCACCACCGGAAGCCATCGCGTCCCGCTCGAGGCAACCACCCCCGCATCGAACAGCTCGACGCAAGCCGCCTCGACGTGCACGTAGTCCGCACCCCACGGCTCTATCTCACGGAGCTTCCTAAGCAGCATGTACGTGGTCAGGCCTTCTGGGTGGCTGGCGAGGACCCCGGGAATCTCTTCCCTGCAGAACTGGCGGGGCTTAACGGGCATGGTCGGGCAATCCGATGTGAGGGGATTGATTCGCTGCGGTCGCTTTGGCTTCTGGGGTACTGTTGCCCTCCCGAGAACCGCAAGGACGAGACGATGCGCCCGACACTGCTGCTACTGACCCTGCTTGCCTCATGCTGCGCATGGGCTGGGCCCTTTGGGGTGGAGATGGGCGATAAGCGCGACGATCCGAAGTTCGACGGCTTCGATGGCGAGGGCAGCTGGCTTAGACGAGGCGAAAATCCCCCGGAGCCACACCCGTACCTTGAGCACTACACAGTGACGTTCTCGGACAAGTATGGTGCGTGCACAGTCCTGGGCGCGGGATCGAGCGAGGAGGACGACCGCTACGGCCTGAAGACCAAAGAGACAGTCGACTGGCTGGCGAAGCAGATCTCGTCCAAGTACGGCAAGCCGAAGGCCCTTACGGACGAAGCGCTGCCCAACTCTGAATGGGCCGGCCCGGAGAATTGGACCAAGGCGATCGCAAAGCGCGAGCGAACCTATGAGTATGAGTGGGAGCCTAAAGGGCGACCCAACAGAGTTCAGAGGATCTACGTCGCTGCCACGGGGTACTTCACCTTCGACGACAAACCCGTGGGCATGGTCGGAGTGAAGTTCGTGTTCGCCAACATCGACGCGTGCGAAGCTGAAGACATCGCCAGGGGGGCCGAAGCTTTCTAACCCCCTCACTGCCCCGCCCCTACCTCGTCGACCGACTGCGAGCCGACGGGCGGTAAGGTGTTTACCTTAGAAAAATCGATTAGTAGATTCAGGTGACCCTCGCTCGTCAGGACGCTAATGAGCGGGGCTACCGTGTCGTACGAAGGTTTCTCGCTTCTGCCATACGCTATGCCGAGAATCGTGTCATACGGAACGCCGCTCTTCGCAGACAGATCCCGATACGCTTTTCGGCGAAGGATCGCGTCGCGAATGGCCTGGGTTGGAGTACTCATGAGCCAGGATTATTAGTCACAATCGACTAATTCGCAAGTCAGACTTGCGCGCGCGCCATCGCTACGCTATGGGCATGAATTTGCTATCCATAATCCGCAAACAGCTGCGACTGCTCATGGACGAGCATGATTTCGAAAATGCCAACCAGATGGCGTCGGAATCACCAGTCTCACAAAAAACCATCAACAGGTGGCTTAACGAGGCGGACGAGGAAGGTGACTCGTTACCTTCGCTTCAAGTGCTGCGGGACATAAGTTCGGCCTTTGATTTGCCGCTGTGGCAACTCATCAGCCCATACCCGCTCAACAAGAAAAAACGCGAAGTTGCTCAGCGACTTATGGAAGCCTTAGAAGTCGCTGACAAAGAGGGTACGGATCACCTGCTGTCCACTGCTAACCGCGAGCTGCGATCTGTCGACTGAGCGCAGCGGTTGTCGATCGCGCTTCGTCGCACAGAAGCTCGACCTGTCTCAAGTCGCCGTGCTGGGCGACAACCTCGATCGTATCTAGAAGAATCTGAAGGCGCGCAGTAAGCGCGTGAAGATCCTTGTCCTCTTGGGGTTGGGCATCGTTTCCCATTAGACCTCCCAGCAGCACTAGTCAGATGTGACTTGCGTTATTAGTCATCTTCGACTAACTTGGGACGCACGGTCAACTGACGCCGTGGTAGCCCCACAAAGACAAGTGAGTCCTAGGTGGGGTGTTTCACAGGAGACACCAATGCCCACCCCCACCTACCAACACCACGACCACACCCGCCCCAACGCGCGCCTGCGCCGCATCTACGCGCTGCTCGACAACCGCCGCAGCCTGACGCCCAAGCAGCACGCGACGCTGGATCGCCTGATGCTGCGGCAGTGCGAGGCGGATCGTCGGTTGCTGGGGACGCGGTCGTGAAGGTGCGCACCGACCGACTGCGCAAGGTGGTGCGGGCGCTGCGGGAGTCACCTCCTCCGGAGTCCTTCACGATGCGGGTGTTCGGCCAGGGTTGTGGCACTCCCGCCTGCGCCCTCGGCCACTATGCCGCTCGTCGAGACTTGCAGCGGACATTCAAGCTAAGCCCCCACGGCCTTCTCCGTGGGGGCGACGGCACCAGGCTTTACGATGCCTACGGCGCCGCAACTGAACACTTCCAACTTAGCGGGGACGATGTAGCAATCGAGCTCTTTGGTGCTCACGGCTGCGATGACGCCGCCACCGCCGAAGGGGCCGCCGACTACATCGAGGCGTTCTGCGATCGCGTAGAGGCGCAGTCATGAGCGCCAACCCCGCCCCACCCGTGCCCACCCTCGCCGAGGAGCGCGCCGACGACTTCCGCCACCCGGTGGCCGTGCAGATCGAGAAGGACAGCGCAGCGTACTGGCTGCGGCTCCTCACCAACGAAGACTGGGCCGCGCTGATCCTGGCGCAGTGCGCTGAGCGTGACATCGACGCCGTCCGGTTCCTGCGCGAGCGTCTGAATGCGCAGTTCGTGGATTCGTTGGGCAAGCAGCGCAAGTGAACCCCCTCGACCCATCACCCGGCGTGACGTTCGCCCGCGCGACGCTGCAGTCGTCCGCCGGCACGTACCCCTTCCACATCGTGGACCCGGACAACCCGAGCCGGGTGCTATGCGGTGGCCTCACGATCAGCGCTACCACCCAACTCGAGTCATCGGTAGCGGTCCGCAGCCGCTGCAAGAAATGCCAGCGCG
>JBCCWS010000088.1 GCA_039193195.1 Pseudomonadota bacterium | reverse complement strand
GTTTTTACCTCGGTGACTGATCTGAAGCGTAAGCTCATGCGCTACGTACGCCAGTACAACAAGTCGCCAAAGACCGTGAAGTGGAAGTACTTCGACCCAACGCGCCGAATCGCTACTGAATCAGCTGTTACAGGACACTAGGAGCGTCTCGAGGTCGACGCGTCCCCAGCCCTCGAGGCCAAGCGTAGTGGCGTGGTTGGTGAGCCCGGCCCCACGCAGCAGCGTGTCGATAAAGGACCCGGCGCCGGCACTACCGCCGCTGGGGCGAAGATACAGGACGCTGCGCGGGCGGCCGGCGGCGGCGGGTTCGGCGAGCTGGGCAAGGCGCCGTTCTGTCTGCGCTACCACCTCGCGGCCTCGGTCGGAGCGGTCGATCTGATCCGCGACCCACTGCGTGGCCTCGAGGATCTCGGGCCAGGTCTTCGCGAGCGGCACAACGACCACGCGGATGCCGAGCTCCTCGAAGCGTGCCGCCTGCGGGTGGCGGCGCCAGGCGCGCGAGGCAAGCACGATGTCTGGGTGCAGGTGAATGATCTCCTCGGCGCTAGCGCGGTTGGGCGCGTAGGCACGCGCCTGCTCCGCGCGGGGCGAACGCGCTGGGTCCTGGCTCTTCCAGGTGACCGACAGCAGCTGCGAGGGCTCAGCCAGACCGAGGGCGAACAGATCGGCGCAGAGGTTGGTGGAGACTACCGATGGTCGGGTCGACGCCGATGCGGCATCCGCATCGTTCGCGAGGGCTGGCGCGGTGGCGAACACCCCCATGACGCTGAGCGCAGCAAGCACGGCGCAGCGCCAGCAACTCGTCTTCACGCTTCCCACCTGCCGCATCGCTAGAAATCGATCCCCGCCTGGGCCTTCACGCCGGCCTTGTATGCGTGCTTGACGTCGGCGATCTCGCTTACCGTGTCGGCGAGTTCGACCAGCGCCGGCTTGGCTCCCCGCCCGGTCAGGATCACCGTCTGCATCCTTGGCCGCTCGCGAATGCTCGCCACCACCTCGTCCATATCGAGGTAGCCGAACTTCAGCATGTAGGTGATCTCGTCCAGCAGTACGAGGTTCAGATCCTCGTTCTGCAGCATGCCCTTGCCAGCGGACCAGGCCTCTTCCGCGGCGGCCTTGTCGGCGTCCCAGTTCTGCGTGTCCCAGGTGAATCCCGTGGCCATCGCGAAATAGTCGACAACGGGCCTGCACTGCTGCAAGAAAGTCACCTCACCGCTCGCCTGCGTTCCCTTAATGAACTGCACCACACCCACACGGTGGCCGTGCCCGAGCGCGCGGTACAGGGTACCGAAGGCTGAGGTGGTCTTGCCCTTACCGTTGCCGGTGATAAAGATCACCAGACCACGCTCTTCCTGCGCCTTGGCTATCCGTTCATCGATCACCGCCTTCTTGCGTTGCATGGTGCGGTTGTGTCGCTCCTTTCTGTCTTCCTCCATCTTGGTCACGTGTGCTTCCTATTGATTCCGTGTGCTTATCTCCAATCCCGCACAATGGGACTGGAGTCTGGCGACAGGCTGATTCAGGCGGTGATGACGCCTAGTGGCCTTAATGAGCAGATTTGGGAGTGATGAGTAAGTTATCCATTGGCGGGATGAAGGCGCGTTGACGGGTGAGGGCCCGAGCCCTTGCGATGACGCGCCAACGCGCGGATCGCCGATGCGGGCTTGCTTAGCACTCCCGACACCGCTGGTACAGTGCGCTACCCGCATAGCTGGCGGCTGGGCTCGCGATCCAGCGGGTCGGGCGGCAGGTCGAGATAGGCCTGGCGCAGGTGATCCCACAGCTGCAGATGGCTGAAATCCGGCTCCTTCAGTACACGCTGGTCGAAGCTCAGATACGGATTGGGCAGGAACACCGTCATCTGCTGCTCGCCAGCGCCGTTGTACAGGCGCAGCCCCCAGGTGGCGGGGCGACCGTCCTCACGCAGGCCTCGATAGAGCTGCGCCTTCGCCGTACGCCGCCTCGCTGCCAGCACAGACGAGGTCGGGTTGCGCACGGTTCCGGCGTTCTCCCCGATACAGATATGGAAGTGCCAGACGCCAAAGTCCACCGTCAGGTAGCCGTCGCACAGCGCGATCTTTTGCGGTGCGTTCGGCGCCTTCACTTCCCACACGCCGCCCTGCACGCAAGTGCCGAAGTGGATGCGGTCCCAGTAGTTGGCGTACACGTCGGTAAGCAAGCGTTCCAATAGCTCGGTCTCGACCGGCAAGTCGAAGAGCTCCAGGGTGCCGTTGCCCTCCTCCTGTACGATGCGTCCTCGTTGCATAGGCTCCTCCCGATCACCGCTATTGAGCTCGCGCTCCAGGTCAGCTGCCGCCCGCCGACGCACCGGCGCCAGCCCGCTCCTCTGCGGCTGGCGCCGGTGTCGGCGCTGCGCCGCCCCGCGCCGTCGCCGGCTGGAGCCCCGAGAGTACCAACCCACGTTCGCCCGGCGCGGCAGCGCTGACGCGCGCACGTAGGTTGAAGTAGCGCAGCAAGTTCTCTTCAGTGAGCACCGCAGCTGCCGGTCCGTCCGCCCGCACGGTCCCTTCGGCGAGCAGCACAAGGCGGTCGCAGTAGCGCGAAGCGAGCGCGAGATCGTGAATCGCGGCAACGACCAGGCGTCCGCTGTCCGCCAGCGCGTGCATGAACTCGAGCACCTCGAGCTGGTGGCAGATGTCGAGACTGGCGGTAGGTTCGTCCAGCAGCACTACAGGGGTCTGCTGAGCGATGGCGCGGGCGATGAGCACGCGCTGGCGCTCGCCGCCGGAGAGTTGGGTAACGGGGCGTTCGGCGAGGTCCAGCACGTCGGTGTTGCGCATCGCCTCGCGGATGATCTCGACGTCGCGCGCCCCTGGCGGCTGGAAGCGTGACAGCCAGGGATTGCGCCCCATCGCCACCACTTCCTGCGCTGTGAAGGCGTAGTTCAGCTCCGCGTCCTGTGGCACGAGGGTGACTAGGCGCGCCAACGCGCGCCGGCGGATCGACGCAAGCGGGTGGCCGAACATCGAGATGCCGCCCGCGTCTGGCCCGAGAAGGCCCAGCAATAGTCTGAGTAGCGTGGATTTTCCGGCACCGTTAGGGCCGATGAGCCCTATCGTCTGGTGCCCTGCCAGATTGAGCTCGAGCCCGGTGAGTACCTGACGCTCGCCATAGGCGAAGTCGACCCCGGAGAGCTGTACGGTCCCCCGGCTCACGTCGCTGCCCCGCCGACGTTGCCAACGCGTCCTGCTCCATCCGCCTCGTTCTCGTCAACGCGGTCGTGGCGCACGCTGTCAAAGGCGGCGGACCAGCACCTGAACAGTTCCTCGTCAAACCCTTGCAGATAGCGCGCCTGGCGCAGGGCGACGCGCGTCGCCGTGCGCGCCATGCGGCTCCTGCCCGGATCGAAATTGTCAGGCGCTTCGCCGCCGGCGAGCGCCGCAAACGTCGCCTGCTTCTGCGCAAGGAAGCCCGGCGGCCCAGCGCGCTCGAGCCGTCTCTGGAACCAGTCGTGCTCGCGGCGATCGAAGGCTTTCGCCTCCCCGCGCGGCGTACGACACGGGTGGGCCGGATGCAGCGCGAGAACGGGTAGCCAACCCGCGGGCACAGGGACGTTGGCCGAATGCGCACGCCCACGCTTGAGCAGCTTCGCGAGCACATGGGTGTGTGGGCCGTCGGGCGAGCGTTCGATACCGATCGGCTGGTACACCTCGAGGCGCCCAATCGAGGTGATGAACACCCGGTGCGGCCCGGCCTGGATCAGCGCCGGCAGCGCAGGATTGTGGGGTGCAAGCAGCTCACTGCCGGCGGCTTCACGCAGCACACGCTGCAGGCTTCGATCCGCCGTGCGTACGCAGACGTTCACAAATCCCTGCGCCAGCCCGAGATCGAACAGCACCGCGCCGCCGCCCCGTTGCTCCGAACGTAGGGCACCCTCATCCGCACCGAGCTCTGTAATGCCACGGTGCTGGGGTAGGTTCGCGACTGCTTTCGGCAGACAGAACACCACGCCGTGTTGCCAGTGATCGCGCTGACGGCTGAGGCTTTCCCAGGCGAGCACCATCAGGTCATCTCGCCACCGAATGGCAAGGCCACCGCGAGGAGTGATGCGCCCGAGACGACCGTCGCCAGGTTCGTGGCAGGACTCTTCGACATCGCGACTGAACTCCGCAATGGCGCCGAAGCTGCCCATGCTAAAGCCGTGCAGCGGCGAAGCGAGGCACTCGGTCAGGACCTCCCGCATGCTAGACCCGCATCAGCTGACGCTGGCGCAGCAGCAGGAACAGGAAGAAGGGGGCCCCCATGGCGGAGGTGACAACGCCGAGCGGCACCACCGCGTAGCTAGCGTCGCCGCGGATCACCAGATCCGCACCGACCAGCACCAATGCTCCCAACGCCGCGGACACGGGCAGCAAGCGGTGGTGGTGAGGGCCGACCAGCAGACGTGTGATGTGAGGCACCACCAGCCCAAGAAAGCCGATACCGCCAGCCACCGAGACGGCGCAACCAGTAAGGGCAGCGGTCACGAGAAGAAGATTTCGGCGCACGCGCGACACATCGACGCCAACGGCACTCGCGTGCACTTGACCCACCAGGAGGATGTCGAGATCGCGCTGGTAGCAAACGATAGCGGCGCTGCTCGCGAGAAAGACGGGCAGGAGCAGGAGCACGTGATGCCAACCGCGCCCATCGAGTCCCCCCATCGTCCAATACACGATGGACTTCCCGACCTCCCAATGCTGTAGGGCCAGTGCGAGCACCAGGGAGATCATAGCGACGTTGAAAGCACCGACGGCAATGCCAGCGAGCAGCAGCGTGCCCATCGGCGTGTGCCCGCCGGCGGTGGCGATGCGGTACACCACGGCCAGCGTCAGCCCCGCGCCGACGAAGGAGAACAGCGGCAGCGCCCAGACGCTAGAGGCCGCCAGCCCAAGAAAGATGGCAATGACGGCGCCGAGCGAGGCGCCGGACGACACGCCGAGAATCGATGGTGAAGCTAATGGATTTCGAAACAGACTCTGCAACACCGCGCCGCTCACCGCTAGAGACGCACCCACCAGCACCGCGGCGATCACTCGCGGCAGGCGTACCTGCCACACCACAGTCGTCTGCCACGGGAGCACATCGCCAAGCCACCCCTCGAGGCGCCCACCGGTGAACAGGTTCGCGACGATCTGCAGGGTAGGCCGCAGGCCGATCTGCGCCGGTCCGATCACCACCGCAACCAGCGCGACGACGACGAGCAGCGATAGGACGAATGCAAAGAATAGGCGGAACGGCAGCACGCCAGACCCGGAGTTGAGCTGGCCGACGGATGCGCTCATAGACCCGCTCCTGCGACCGCGTCTAGCGCCCCGATCTCGGCGACGCCACGTACGGGCGCCTCAGCCTCGCGCCGGAATGAGAACGCCGCCCCATCCGCCGTTGCCACGCGCGCGGCAGACGTGGCCTGCTCCGCCTCGAATGCCCTGGGATGGAGCAGCTTCGCTACCTCCTCAACGCCCCCTACCCGATGCGGAGACACCGATGTGATCCATGCCCCGCTAAGGCTGTAAACGCGCCCGTCACGCACCGCCGGCACGTCGCGCCAGGCTGGGTCTTCGAGCAGCACCTCGTGTGCCGCAGGCCCAACACCGCCTGACCAGCCGCTCAGCAGTATCACCTCGGGCTGCAGGGAGATCACCGTCTCTGGAGAGATCCGCGGCAACGCGCCGAGCCCCGTGCCGGCAATGACATTGTCGCCACCGGCAAACGTGATGGTCTCGTCCATTAGGCTCCCGGGACCGGCTGTCGAACCACTTAGGCTGTAGTAGAGCACTCGCGGTCGCGCCCGGTCGGCCACCTTCGTCTGCACCGCCGCGATGCGCCGGTCCATCTCATCCAGCCAGGCCTCGCCGCGCGCCGATGAGCCGACCGCGCGCGCCAGCGTGCGCACATTACGCCGGATGTCATCGTGCGTATCGAAGTGAACGAAGCGCAGGAACGCAATGCCGGTGTCGAGCAGCAACCCGGCCGTGACGGCATTGGTGTAGGCCGCAACGATGGCAAGATCCGGCTCGGCGGCGATTACTTCCTCGATGCCGCCGTGATTGCGAAGCACGCTGGCGGGGTACACACCGCTCACGTTGCTGATGCCAGGATCGTCGGCCAAATACGTGATGCTGCGGACGCGCGATGGTGCCACCAGACGAGCGAGCATCTCGTCGCCGCCGAGAATCACCGACGCGATGGCCGTCGGCGGGCGGTCGAGTACGACCCGTCGCCCCGCAGGATCGACGACCGCCTTCGGAAAGGCGTTCGGGCCCGCAAGGTCCTCCACTGTTGTGTCGCCCAGTTGGCCACCGGGTAGCAGCACGGGACGGTCCGCCAGCTCCGCGACCGCTGCCATCAGCACGACGAGCGCGAGCGCCACGCCGCCAAGCACCAAGGCGCGCGGCGGCGGCGACATCGTCCCGTTAGCGGCGCTCGACATCACGCGGGGTCGAGCGTCTGCATATTGATCACGCCACCCAATACGTTGGAGCCGTACAGACCTGATTGCGGTTCGCACAGCACCTACCGGGGCTAATCAGCGGGAAAGCTGCAGGAGGTTCCAGGCAAAGCGCCGCGACCGCCTTCACGGCGCACCGGCCTTGCGCGGCAGAGAGGGGGCGGGTAAAGCAATCGCGCATCTAAACAAGGCCTTCCATTGCAGCTCGCCAAAGCACGCCACTGCAACGAACACCGGCCGACGAAGACACCTCGCTTCTCGGCGCAGCAGCGATTGACGGCAGCAGGTCTCCTGGCTCGCGTCTCGTGCGCTCGACTCCCGCCTTCCCGTGTTCAACGCCGCCACGCCCATTTGGCGTGACGAGGCCCACACAGTGGCCCGTTGGGAGCCGGCTCGACGCTTACAGTTGCGAGGACAGCCGCGGATTCTCACCGCGTTCCCTTATTTCACCCACTGAGCCGCTGGCTGCGTGGGGGCTTGCCGCTGGCTTGAACGGTAACCCAACCCGGGCCGGCTTTGGAAGCCTGGAGCAGGAATCGAAAGCCGAAGCAATACGCAACGGTCATCACGAGATACCTCGAAACACCCTACCTATATGATTTTATTTTAAAAAATTGATGGATGAAGTCGGCTACGTAGGGTCGTTGTCTCGCGATGATCCGCCGCTTCACCCCTATTGGAACCCCGATCCAATAGATCCCAATCTCGGTGCCTCGCACAGCGGCGCAGCGAACCCGTTACCCCGTCAGTAGGTAGCGGCCGATCTAGTGAGGCAGCTGAACCAGTTCCCCCTGCGTAGAAAATCCAACGGCTTAAGCACCGCGCCCCCCTAGGCCTCGGAGCTTGTGAGGTAGAGTCTTCATGTCCGGATGCCACACGCATCCGTGCCGCCATCGATATGTGTGCGCAAAGGGACACAGTTACTCCAGGCGGTTAGCCACGAAAGCCAACTCCACAGCGAGCACCACTCCTTCCCCAGCGACCTGGCGCACGACGCACTGTCAGCTCGCGAACAACCGAGCACCCAGTGAAAAGGTCAAGTGAGGGCCGGGACGCGGACATCGACACTAGCCAAGCAACGGGCCGAGGAGATGCATCACTAAACAACGAGTATCAGACCATGTACTCAGATTTCTATGTGCTAGCTGGTCGACCTGGATGCGCTTCGGTAGGGATGTACAACCACTAGCAGCCTGTTGAAAAAGCCTGATTGGAGGGATAATAGCCCATCGGCCAAACAGGTGATGCAAGTGCGCGGCGAAGAAGACCCTCAACCCGTGATGTTTAGCTACGTAGACTTGGAATCGCGAGTGCCTAAGGACCATC
>JBCCWS010000087.1 GCA_039193195.1 Pseudomonadota bacterium | reverse complement strand
CCCAGAGCGATGGAGCGGCGCGACGCGGAACTGGCACCCGATCGAGGAGGTATGGCTAAACCCTCCGAAGGAACACGCGGAGGACAAAGCCGCGTAAGCTAGGCTAACTGAAAAACCGGACAACTTCGTTGACACGCGCCGAGACGGCTCGCTGAGCGCGCTGGGCGTGCTCTGGATAAGGAGTGATGAAGGAGATCGAGGTAATGGTGGTGAGCCCGCAAGCCGACGCGCGAGTGCGTGCTATGCGATCGAACATGGCGTCAGCCATCGGCGCACCGTACGGCTGTCCTCGCCATCGCGATCCCGGATCTGAAGCCGATCGACGTGCGTTCCTAGGGCGCCACCTTCCTCAGCGTTGCGGATCGACGCTCGGGTGGACTCAGCGTTGGGCTATCGGCTCGTGGCAAGCAACTTGAGGACGAGGCGCTGGGAGATCAACGATAACCGTATGTATCGCCTCTGGCGGCCAAACGGGCCGTGTTCACGGCGCTATCGCCCTGGTCGAAGGATCCGCAATGGAGCGAGCGAGACAATTGTGGGCAACACACCCCAGAGAATCAGGGCGATGTAGTAGGCCAAGACAGGGATCAGACCGTGAACAACCGAAGCGAACAACCCGGCGAAGAGGATGACGTGGGCCAGGAAGCCCCACAGTATGGCCGCCACAAGCAACTTGGCATTGGCCGCGCCGGCACGATACATCCCTGCGAAGAAGGCGATGCTTAGGGGCAGGAACAGAACCACAGAGGTCCCAAGACCGGCGTTATAGCTGGTCGTAGCCACTGCACTCCCTACGTGCGCGATCGCGTTCACAAACATGATCCCGGCCATTGCCAAACTCGGAAAAACCTGCCTAGGGCTCGTCAGTATGGCGAGAAAGCCAGCCGTCCAGACCATACCGGCGTTGACGTAGAAGATCCCGCTACGGTCTAACACTCCGTACTTGTCCTCGCCGAAAAGGCTGGCGATCAGTGCGTTCAGGTAGTCGTACAGTGGATATTCCCGGCCAAGAAGATCGACCCAGTGTTCCTCAATCTGGTGGATCAAGTAAGCGGCAGTCAGCAAACACGCGATAAGTCCGACATCAAGCCGCCAGGGAAGCGTCGAATCACTGCGGCCCTTGAATCCGAAAAATAGGATGACTGGCGCAATGAATGCACCGACCTTCATCCAGTGCTCTACCATGAACGCCTGCTGGCCGAGTGGCAACCAGGCAAACCCGAAGAAAATCAGTAGGCTGATGGTAGCGAGCCGTTGGTTCAATTTGCTGCGTTCCTTCTGGTGTTCATTGCAACGCAATTGCGCTCATTCGACGTTCCTCGTCCAACAGCAGGCGGATGAACTCTGCCACCTTCGGTGTCTTGTTCAGATCTCGATGTGTGATTAACCAAAGTGGGATCGCCCTCTCGTCCGCAAGCGGGTCAAGATCAACGAGCTGCTTGAACTGCCGCGCGATGTGCCTGGGCAGAAACCCGACCCCGATACCGGACAGAACTGCCGGTAAAACAGCATCTTGCGCATCAACCTGCAGAGAGATCTCCGCGCCCGGCAGATGGTCCTTGATCCACCTCGCGAAAGGCAAGTGGAGATCCGGATTGGTGGGTCCAATGAATGGCAAGTCTCTCCACGCTTCGAACTCCGTTGTTGAGGATTCCAATCGGAAGAGCGCGTTGCGATGTATGAACGCCCCGAACTCTACCGCCGGGAACTCTCTCACAACATAGTCGGGATTCGTCGGCTTCGGGCCGGCACGCAAGGCGACGTGCGCTTCGCCATACTCAAGTCGAAGGGTTTCCTCACCCGACAGAACTTTGATCGATACGTCTGGAAACTTGGTACGAAAGCAGGCGACTGCCGGCATAACCAGGGGGAGCAGTCCGATGAGTGAGGTGACGATGAGTTCACCGGTTTGCTTGCCCTGTGAATTGCGTGCTTGCCCCTTCAACTCATCGAAGATGCGCTGAACTTTCTGCGTTGCTGCAAGCATCTCTGTGCCGGCTTCGGTCAATTCGACCCCTCGTGGGTGGCGCACGAAAAGAACCGTTCCCAAGGAGCTTTCCACCACATCGATATGGCGCGACACCGTCGCGCGGTGAACATTGAGAGCGGACGCAGCTGCACTTATCGAGCCAAATTTAGCAACGATCATCGCCGTCTTGAATTCGGACCAATCGTTCATTCCACAAAGCCTAATGCATCGAGCGACGAACCGTCGAGACCTGTACACTGCGCGCACAGCCCATGGCACTTCCTCTGGGTTGCCAACCATCACGATGCGCGTACTTTTACTCCCATAGCTTGGGATGACACGGCCAGCTAGTAGGGCACGTACGCTTTGCTCAAAAGACACACGTGGTTCGGAGCGGTTGAGACTGTCCACCGCACCATCTGTGCGCGCCTCAAGGTGTTCGTGGTGCACCGAGCTCAGACTCCTACACGTGGGGCGCCCGCCATCGGTACCCACGCGCGCCCGGTCAACTGGAAAGACACCAAGGACAGTTCCATGAACCCAAATTCAGTCCACCTTCTGTTTGCATTAGTGATGTGGAGCATTGTTTGGCCAGCTGGTGCGATTGCGCGGGCTGGCGAAGATCCGTTTGCTCGGCCCAGCAAATCACAGGATCAGCAGGTGGACAGGCTCAACGTCGTGCCGACGGATTTCGAAACGCACGTAGTTTTGGGTGACGAATCAGATCGCCCGATCGCCGACAGGATCATCAAGCTGTATCAGGTGTTTGCGACCAACCCCTCAGGGGAGACCATGGAAGAGTTTATGTCCGACACTTACATCCAGCACAGCACGAACGTACCTAATGGCCGTAACCCTATCGCGATGCTGTTTGCATCATCAGTGGCCCAGTACGACGTCAAAATCGACGTGCACAAGGTGATCGTTGTAGGCAACTGGGCGATGGCGCATGTCAATTTCCGCAACGTTGATAACGCGGAGCCTGATGATCTTGGTACGGCGGCCGTCGACATGTACTACTTCGGAGCCGATGGCAGGATCGAAGAGCACTGGGATGTCCTTCAGCAGGTGCCGACCTACTCCGCCAATGAGAATGGAATGTTCGTGAAGATCTTCGAAGGGGAGTAGCAAGCATGAGAGTTTCTTCACTACTCGTTGCACTGTGCACTGTCACCCAACCGTTTGTAGCCTTCGCTGATGCTCCGACGCCGCCTGAGGCAGACGCGAGTCTCAAATACTACGATCGGCAGAAGATCGACATCAGCAACCTGAGGGACTTTTACGAGAACCTTTTGATCGCTGACGCGATGATCCACAGCGACGGGATGTTCGACGCCGAAACCAAGTGGAAGTTGACGCTCTACCAAATGGTCAGAGCTGGTAGCAATCATCACCAGGCGCGAAGCGCCTATCAACTATCATTACTGGGAACGCCGCGAAATGAAATTACCGTTATCTGGTCGACAGACTACGTAGCGTCGATCAAGGATGAGCGCACGCGTGCCGCATTCGAATATCTCGATCTGGCAGCGACCTTGCCGACTCGTGTGACCGCGGACACCCACGCTGCACTGCGGACGCAATTCGCAGACCGTCAAATCGTCGAACTCTTTGAGCTGACTGGCATCAACGCCGCGATGGCAACACATGATCAGATTTTGCCGATCGCGACTGACCAAGAGACGTTGGATTGGGCCGAAGCGAACCTCACCGAGGTGGATTGGACCCCAGGACACAACGCGAGTACCGCAGCAGAACAGCGAAGCAAACCTTATGTGGGTGAGTTGCTAGAGGCTCTTCATGACGAATTCGTCGCGGATTGGAACGCCGGCGATCTGACCGCAAGGGCTCCACGTCTTCGCACGGACTTTCTGAATCAAATCACCGGATATGGGGTCTCTACGCTAACCTTCGATGGGGATCAGGACGGTGTCGAGGAGCCGTTTGACTACTACCCAACCGAATACCTCCGGTGGGAGGATCCGAGTGCAAAGGCCTCGAACGTACCTCCCAGCGCAACGCCGCCGTTTGATGTGGCGGCCTACGACTATCCTTACTTCACACCAGCGGTGGTGCATGAAACGGAGGCTCCCTACAGTGAGCGGCACAAGCTCGACAACTCCTGGAGTCGAAAGAGTAGCCTTGGCACGCTTGGCATGGACGCGTACACCTTGCAGCGCGATCGTGCAGTATCTTTGCAAAGGAAGTGGGAACTCTTCTTTGTGTATCAACTAGCGAGCGGTTGCGTTCACTGCCAAGCACACGGAGCATTCGGAGTATTCCAGGAAATGGAAGACGAGTTTCTCTACGACAAGGTTCCTCCCAAGGACATGCCTGGCGTTGTGGGGAAAATCCGTGCGCTGATGGATTTTGAGCGTGCGGATCATCTAACTGACGCGGACAAGGCAGCGTTTCGACTGGCGCGCGATGCAGGCACCCTGCCTGGCCGAACCACTGCGGCGCACATCGAGGAATTGAGGCGGCACTATTCGGATCGGGAAATCCAAGAGATCGTATCGACGCTTGTATTGACGCCCTGGTTGTCCACGGTGATGCAGTCACAGGGCACCGTGACCGATCAAAACAGCATGTCCTGGACCATCAGAGCCCTCGGTCCGGCGGGCTGGAACCCTGGCGTGCATGTCGGTTTACCGAGCGAGCAACGTCCCTACCATATGAGTCAGTACTACGGTGTTGTCTTTGCGGATATGGCTTCCGGCGTCGTGACAGACGCGATTAGCGAATGGCTCGACATCACGGTCCCCCTGGGTGTCGATTCTGACCGCGACGGCGTCGAAGACGGGTTCGATGGATTTCCTACCGATCCGAGCCGGTGGGCGGATACAGATGGGGATGGCATCGAGGATTCGCGTGACAGGGACATTGACGGCGATGGCATCTCAAACGCCCGCGAGCTAAGAACAGGCACCTTCCCATACAAGGCGGATTCCGACGGCGATGGCATCGATGACCCCGGTGAGGCGCAAGCAGGTACCGACCCGCTGGACCCGCGTAACCTCTAGTGCTTGGTGGATCAGCGTAGGCAGAGACAGACCCTACCGCACACCCAGACTCCCGTTTCACCGGCAACCCGTCTACCGATGCCGTGTGGATCGATTTTGGCGGTGCTGTTCGTGTTCGCATGTCTATGCCCTCCTGCCGTAGGGGACGATGAGCCGAAGTGCACGTGGTCGAAGTATTCCTACGAACCGTCTCCATGACTCACTCTTGTGAGCGACGTCGACCGCTAACGCATCAACGCATCGTCGTCGGTTGCGACTTCAGCGGGTCCGCCGCCTTGGAGGAGGACGACCTCCTACGCTTCGCGTCGTGTTCGGTACGCCTAAAGGCTAGCGGTAGTACCGAGCGCGCCCGCCTGACCATCAACCTTGCGGATGGCGAGCTCCTCGAGGGCGAGAGACGTGGCCTTGGCGGCGACGGCGCGATGGGATAGCCACATCGACCCCGCGAACGCGGCTGCCACCGTTACGATTATCGACAACGACTAGCATCGACGATGGCCTTCGCGCGGCGCAGGTGAGTCCGCGTCGCGATCCCGTTGGCCCGACCGTAGGCGAGTGCGATCGGGCAGACATCCCGGCGGCTGGCCGAAAACACCGCCGATCAACATTCGTCATCTTGAGCTGGTAGCGTATTCAGCCCCGTGTCACCAGGGTCGGATACCGAACGCCCATAAACTCTCGCGTCGCCACCTCCTACGGGGTGGCCACCCTCGCGCTGCTGCTGACCACCACCGCCAGCGCCAATCCGTTTCCCCCCGTCGTCGACATCTCGTCGCTGCTCCCCGAGAACGGCGGCCATGGCCGTGACGGGTTCGAGGTGGCGGGCATCCTCTCCCTCGACAGCTGGGGCAACCCGAGGCACATCGGCAACGTCAACGGCGACGGCCACCCCGACTTCGCCATCGAAGGGCCGAGCGCTCGCACGGAAGAGGTGTTGTTCGCCGGTCGCGTAGCGGTGATCTATGGCGCTGAGGAGTGTTTTCCCGTCAACGTCCAGCTCGCTGACTTGCTCCCCGAAAACGGTGGCGACGGAAGCGTGGGGTTCATCATCAGCGGCGCGGAAGACTTGGACTTTGCCGGGCAGCTGGCGGGGCCCCAGGGGACATCAACGGGGATGGCGTCGACGACATTGCCCTCTCCACTCAAGCGGGTGGCCTCGAGAGCATCCCGAAAGTGTTCGTGGTCTACGGGCGCCACGGTGGCTTTCCCGCCGAGGTGGAATTGTCCGCCTTGCTGGAGCCTAATGGCGGCGACGGCACGGCCGGTTTCGTCCAGGTGGGCCTCGAACCTCGCACCGCCGTGCAAGTGCGCGCGGTGGGTGACGTCAATGGAGACGGCCTCGCGGATCTCAGCGTCGGCGGCCTTGCCGACGGACCTGTCGTCTACGTTTGGTATGGCAATGCGGGCCCTGTCCCGGCGGAGCGCCCCTTCAACGCGTTGCTGATTGCAAACGGTGGCAACGGCTCGCAGGGCGTGGCCTTGGTAGCCGACGAGGGTGAAGAGCTGACCTTGCCGACGCGTATCGGCGACGTGGACGACGACGGATTTCCCGACCTCGCGCTCACGGCCGCGCGCGGCAATCCTGCCACGGAGAACTTCGGGACCACGGTGTACGTCCTCTACGGTCAAGAGGACCCGTTGCCGGCGGAAGTCGTGCCGGCGGCATTGCTCGACCAGGACGCCCCGCGCGTGGTCACGCTCGTGCGGCCTCCCACCCAACCCGTCACCCTCAGGCCTGCGCGCGCGACCCTTGACTTCAACCAGGACGGGGTGGAAGACCTAGTGTTTTCCGATTCGGGGGGCGGCCTAGACTCGGTCTACCTCGCCCACGGCACAGCGGGCTTAAGGCCACCACTCATCGACCTTGGCGATCTCCTGCCGGAGAACGGAGGCGACGGCAGGCGCGGCTTCGTGGTGCGCGGTAATGAGGAGACGGGGAGGTTGGACCAGAGCATCTCGACCGCCGACGTCAACGCAGACGGTAGGCAAACCTCCTGGTCTCGGCGGCTTTTCGCAGACTGCCGGAGCGCGACAACGTGGGCGCCAAAGCCATCCTCTACGGTCGCACGCGACCCCTGCCGGCGGCGCTGACCTTCGCGGACCTCGAGGCAGGAGACGGCAGTCTCGGGTTTGTGATCAACGGCATCGGCCGGTTGGCGAGCGGCAATGGGGACGGTCTCCCCGACGTCAACGGAGATGGCTACGATGATCTCGGCTTTGATGAGGCGTTCTTCGATCCGCCGGACGAGTTCAGCGTTGGCCGCGCGTTCATTCTCTACGGCAAACGTGCGCGCGTTGCCGTGACGTTGGAAGGGCCTCAAGCGCGCCTGCTTGTGTGTGCCAACCGAGATACGCAGACCACCGTGCGCCAACAGTTGAATGGAACTGCAGCCGACTGTGAACTCGCGGGCCTCGAGGTCGCGTCGGGTGACACGGTGATCGCCAGGGTGGTCGCCACGCTGGAAAACGAGGCCGATCCCGTCGGTGGCAATGTCGCCCGGGCCGGTGCCGTGAGCGCCGTGCTTTGCGAGAACATTAGCCAGTGTGGACGCGTCGCGGCGCCGCTGTCGGCGGACGGTGAGTTTGATTGTCTGCGGGCGGACCTTGTGGTGGCGAGAGGTGATGTGGTGACCGTGCGTGCTGAGGTGGTGGTGAACTGACGTTGGCGGCTACTGGCGCGTGGGTCGGTTGAGGACCTGCCTTTCGAGCCGCCGGTGACTTCGACCGCCTCTTTACCAGGTGTCAGATCAAGCCGGCTAGCAAAAAAATCAATCAACGTACGACTGGGCGTTTACAACACAGCCGAAATCCAACGTAGCGCGATCGCTGGCTTGGATCGCTAGATGTGCTAGTTCCGACTTGATCTGACACCTGACTTGAAGAAAGTGAAGGTTATCGACTTTGATGGAAGTGCGAACTTTCAATCAAAACCATGGAGATAACCCTCGTGATTGAGTCTACACAGAGGATCATTCGAAACAAAAT
>JBCCWS010000086.1 GCA_039193195.1 Pseudomonadota bacterium | reverse complement strand
GTTCGTTGATGAATTCGCACGCGAGTTGTTGTCCCTGAGCGCGGCGCGACGACGAGCGTGGCAGGTCCCACGGGAGGAGGAGCAACGTGTTCAGGGGCGAAAAGGTGCCGCGAAGTCATCAACGAACTTCTAACTCAGGACACTAGCGCCTCGCCCTAGCCCGTACCGCTCGCGCCTGGAGCTCAGCCGCGCGCTGGCGACGGCGCCAGCATGCCGCGCAGGGCGGCGATCTCCAGCACCGAACGTAGCTGCACACCGATCCGCCACAAGCCCCCGTGCACCGCTTGCTCGGTGAACAGCGCCGATGGGTGAGACAGCTCCACGGCAGGATCGGCAGCCGTGTCCGTGGCGCGAAGATCGTGCACCAGGAGGGCGGCCATGATGGCGTTGCTCGTGGACGGTGCAAAAATCTCCACCCCGTAGTGCGCGGCGCCGGCGAACGCTGCGCCGAAGGCGCGGCGCGCGAGCACCGACGCTGTGGCCGTGGACGGCGCCACGTTCGCAGACACCCGCACGCCCTGGGCACGTGCATGCAGAGCGCGCCACTTTTGAATGTGCTTGGCTAGCGCGTAGTTGGGGCCTTGGGCGGGCACGATGCCGTCGTACAGGCCGTAGGCCTGGCCGCTCGGCGTGCACACATCGTCCGCCACGTTAGGCACGTACAAGCGCCCGCCCGTGAGCGCATGCAGGGGCTTGCGCCACAGGCCACGCACCCCCTGGCCAGCGTAGCGCGCACGGGCAGCCTGCGCCGCTTCGGCCGGGACGGCGAACACATCCGACGGTGTCAACAGGAAGGCCAGGGACACGTCCAGGCGCTTTGCGGTGAGGTGCTCCATCAGCGCATCCATCGCCACCTCGAGGCGCACGTGATCGCGCCCGTGCATGTAACCGTAGGCGCCCACGCACAGCGGCCCTTCGAGCGCCGACAACCATCTGCCCACTTCTGGTGTCATGAGCAACAGGTCTACCCCCGCCGCTTGCGCCAGGGTCTGCTCGTCCGCGTCCGCAGCCACCTCCCCGCGCAGGGGAAAGCGCAGTCTGCCGGCGCCGCGCCGAGCGAGCGAAAACAAGCGCCGCCAGATCGTCGAGCGATCGAGGTCGACGGCCACCAGGTCAGCGCCCCAAGCGCTCAGACACTCGAAGGGTCCAAGCTCCGCACCGGCGCCCAGCAGTGCGACTTGCTCATCGCGCAGATCCAGCCACTCTCGCTGATGCACGCACACCGCGTGCAAGGCCTCGGCGGCGCTGGGTTCGAGCGCGCCTTCGCTGCGCCAGCGATCGATCTGATGCCGCAGGGCGTCGCCGCGCAGGACCTGCTGGCGATAGGGCACCGCCAGCTCGCGCTGCAGCGTGCCCTCGCCCCGCAGCTCCCCCGTGCGCAGGCTGCCCTGGGCGTAGCGCTCGAGCGCCACCCGGGGGGCCACCTGGTGCTCATCGCGCAAAAACTCGAAGGCTCCGTGCACCGCCTCGAGGCCGCGCGTGGCCATGGCGATCATCGCCTCCTCGGACCGCTCGACGCCCGCACGGACCATCGCCAAAAAGTGGCGATCGTAGTGCTTGCGCCAGTCAGCTTCGGCACGGATGGCGGCGGCAGCGCGGGGATCCGCTGCCTGAACGGCGCTGGCGAGCACGTGCTGACTGATCGCCGTGGTGCTGCGCTTGCCCTCGGCGTTGACGGCGAACTGCACGCCCTGTTCTTCGCGGGCAGCGGGGGATTGAGCGCTGATGGGTCGTCTTCCGTGGCGTCGAGATTTGTGGCGAAACAGGGTACCGCAAACGTTGCCAATGCGCGGTGTGTCTCACGATCGGAGGCCGCCTACCTCCCCCCAGTCCGGGAGCCTGTGACTCGACACACGGAAAGGCGGACGGTGCAGTGCGATCCTCTCGAGGCCGACGGTTGGCGCCTGGGAACGTCCAACCGCCGAACACGAGCGCCTGCACGGCAGGCAAGACGCGTAGCTGGAGCCCACCCGAATGACGACCCGCGCCGTTCCAACCGGCCTCCTCGCGACCCTACTGCTGACCGCCCAGGGGCTGGCGATCGGCGCGTGTTACCGGTGGCTCGACGGCGCCATCGTCGTCCTCGCCATCGCCCTGGTCGCGACACTCGGGACCCTGAGCGCCCTTGCCCTCGCGCGCAGATCTCCCTCTCCTCCCCCTCGGGGCGACGACACCTTTCAGCTGAGCGCCATGCCCATGTTCCGCGCGACCGTGGCCGGGGAGATCACGCAAACCAACGCCGCACTTCGCGAATTCCTTAGGTTGAGCGGCCATGAGGCGGACGATTTCTCGACCCTGAACTTAGCCGAGCCTGTCGCGGTGAGCACGCGCCGACTCACGCGTCGCAATCGTGCCGGCGGCATGCGCACCAAGGAGACGGTCTTCACCAGCGACGGCGAGGCCAAGGATGTGATTCTCTACGTGCGCCTGGCCGCGCCCGACGTGGCCGAGGATCGGCGCGTGGAGGGCGCCGCCATCGACATGACCGAGTTCTACAGCGTCAAGCGCGCCGTCCGGGCCAGCCGCGAGCGCTTCCGACGACTCTACGACGAAACCCCCGTTGCGCTGCTCTGCGCGGACAGCAACGGCATCATTACCGACGTCAACAGCTTCCTGCTCAACCGCTTCGATGTGGAGCGCACCGCCATCGTAGGCCAGCCCCTCGTGTCGTTGATCACGCGCGATCGCCGGGACCACGCCCTGCAGCAGATCGTCCTCGCCCTGGACAGCGGCGTGCGCTCGACGACAGACACCGAGTGCTTGGTCAGCGTGGAGCATAAGTTTCCGGCGCGCATGTATCTCAACCCCCGCCCGGCGCGCAGCTCCTCCGGTGAGGCGCTGATGGTGACCCTGTTCGACCTCACGGAGATTCGCCAGGCCGAAACCGAGCGTGATCACGTCGCCAACCGGCTGCGCGTAGCCGAGCGCTTGGAGGCCGTCGGCCAGCTTGCGTTCGCCGTCGCCCACGAAGTGAACACGCCCTCCCAGTACGTGATCGACAATCTGGAGTTCCTGCAGGAGGCATGCGACGCCATGGGCAAGGGCCTGCGCGCCGCGCTGCCCGAAGGCGAGCGCGATGACGACCTGCAGTACTACCTAGACGAGTACGCCCCCGCGATCGAGCAATCGCTGGACGGCATGCGCCATATCAAGAAGATCGTCGGCGCCATGAGTCGGCTGACCGATCCCGTGGATCCGAGCGATCGCGCGCCCACCGACCTCAACGAGCTGATCGAGAACGTGGCGATGTTGGCCCGCGGTGAATGCCCTCCCACAGCAGAGCTTGCCGTCAACCTGGACCAGGAGCTGCAGCACACGCCCTGCGACCCCTCGGCGATCCACCAAGCGCTACTCAACCTCTTGCGCAACGCCGCCCAAGCGGTGGCGGATAAGGGTGAGGGCACGATCCGTATCAGCACTCGCCAGGGCGAGCAGCAGGCGGAGCTGGTGATCGAGGACACGGGCTGCGGTATCGCGCCGGAGAATCTGGATCGGGTGATCAACCCCTTCTTCACCACCCGCGAGCTGGGCGAGGGCACCGGACAGGGCCTGTCGATCGCCCATCGCATCGTGACCGAAGAGCACGAGGGCACGCTCGACCTCGAGAGCGAACACGGCGCGTGGACGCGCCTGACGATTCGCCTCCCCCAGAGCGCTACCCGCGAAGCCGCCTGAGGCGGTCCGACTGCCAGCGCCCTGCGCTAGCGTCGAACCGCCTTGCTGGCCTAAAGGGTCAGTCGAAGCTGAACAGCAGCTCGTTCGATAGGGTGCAGTTACCGAGTTCGATAGCCTGCAGCCCGAGCGTACGGCCGCTGAGCCCCGCCGGCACCTCGCGGCTGAGCACCGCATCGCCGGCAGCGTCTGCTCGAGCGAAGCCGATCAGCCGTGCGTTGCCGAGCTCGATCAACTCACCGGCGCAGGTGCCGATAGCCGGCGTCGTACCGGCGGGCGCGCCGATGTAGTACAGGACCGCCCGATCCGCACTGGCTCCACTCACGGCGAAGTCGTTCGCCTGGCCCGCGATGCCCGGTGACGGCTCGCTGAGCACGAAGCCACCGCCGATGCCCTCACACTCATCCGGTACGCCGGAGCCATCGACGTCTTGGCTGTCACCGGTGTCGATGTCCGTGACGTCCGAGCGGCCGTTGTCATTACAGTCCGGGAACAGGCGCACGTAGTAGACATCCTGCTCGCCGTTGAAGGTGGCCGAGTAAACGGCGCTCGCATCCTCGCGGCCAGAGACCACCTGGTAGTAGTCGCCGATCTTGCTCTGGCGCGGGAAGCCGACGAAGGAATCCCACGCCGGCGTGATGGGCTCGTTGCCCTGCCAGGTTTCACCGCCATCGTAGGACCAGGCGTAGAAGATCTCGGAGATATTCTCCTGGCCGCTGTTGCGCGTGTCCGCCCAGAGCACGTCGATGCGCCCGTCGAGGGCCACATCGCCCGCCGCCATCCACTGGTAGCCCGTACCGCTGTCGTTGTTTACGCGCACGGGGTCGGACCAGTTCTCGCCGCCGTCGGTGCTGCGGATGATGTTGACGTCGAGAGGATCAGACCCAGGTGGGTTCACCGAGGCCAGGAGGTACACGTGGCCGCGGGTGTCTCCGTCGGAACGATCGACGAAGACGTTGGCCTGACCCAACAAACCGCCTGGGTTGGGGCCAACACCTAGCACCATCGAGCCGCCCATTTCCACGCGCTCACCGCTGAAGGTGGGGGTGACCGCTGGGTTCTGCGCATCGCTCGAGCGGGAGACGACAAACTGGCCGAGGTCCTGGGTGAAGGTACCGTCGATGCCCGCCGCGTACAGCGTACCGTCCGGGCCCACAGCCATGGTGCCGAAGGTGGGGCTCAGGTCCACGGTCACGGGGAACTGCCAGGTGTCGTTGGAGTCGATGGAGCGGGTCAGCACGTTGCTGCCACAGCAGCCAAAGAAGCGCTGCCATATGCCGTAGGCGTGGCCATCGCCTAGGCCGCCCGTGGCGTCGACGACCAGCCAGTTCTTGTCGCCGCCGAAGCTCGGGATCGGCGGGCCGTAGGAGACGCCACCGTTGGTCGAGGTAAAGGTCTCGACGGCGAAGGTCTCCTGCAGGCTTTGATAAAGCAGGCGACCGTCGCTCAAGCTTGCGAGGACAGGATCGGAGCGAAACACGCCGGGCGTCAGCACGCTCGGCACGGTCCAGGTCTGTCCGCCATCGAAGCTGAAGCCGTTGCCAGCCTGTCGAAAGTCCGAGTTGATGCTGTCGAACTGACGCCAACCCACGGCGATGTTGTCGGGGTCTGTGACGCTCACCGTGAGCGACGGCTCGTTCGCCGCATCCCCCACGATGTTCATGCCGTTAGCGTCTACGTTAACTTGCACGCTAACGTAGGGGCCGCCGACGATGCGGCGGGCCGCGGTGCGAGCCGCGGGATCGTCCTGCGCGCGCACCTTGGCCGGTGGGTCGTTGGGCGCTTCGCGGTAGACCGATTGGGGCTCCTGGGCGTGGGCGCTGGTGTTGACGGCGAGTGCGATGCTCAAGGGCAGCAGTAGCAGCGTTTTGCACGCTGTCTTAGGTATCGTCATGAGGAATCCTGCCTCTCTAGGTGATGGGCGTTATCCATAACGCGGCACGACCAGGCGAACTCTCATTCGCCTGGCCGTGCCTCGTGGCGAGGGCAGTGTGCAGCAATCTCGCCGCTGCCTCCATGCACACAGCACCATTCGATAGCGGGCGACCTATCGAGGGCCGACCCCCCGTTACAACGTCGTATCGGCAACGTTGCTCAAGGTGCAGCTTTGCAGGTCGAGCGCCTGGAAGTACAGGGTTCTTCCGGCCAAGCCAGCCGGCAACAGGCGCGTCGCCACAGCGCGCCCGTCCGCGTCCGCCTGCGCACCCGCCAGGCGCCGCTGCGACGCCAATCCCAGGGTCACCTCGCAGTTCCCCACCACGATCGGGGTAGCCCCTTCGTTGCCGGCAGCGAAGATCAGGCTCACCCCGCCTGGAGAGCCGTCCAGGGTCTCCCATTCGTTCACCACGCCGGCTTCACCGGGGGCCGGGGCCGCGAGGGTGAATACGGGCGGAGGCGGCACTTCGTCCACCACGTTCACGGTGATCATCACGCTGCCGCCCGCCTCCCCGCCGGCGCCTTGCGCAGCGTAGGCCGTGGCCGTGATGGTCAGTTCGCCGAGCGCGGGGGTCCACGCGTTGAAGTCGCCGTTGCTATCCCCCGCCAGGGCGTAGGGGGCGACGTTCTCGGTGGAGAACACGGCACCGTCGAGGAGGAAGCGCACGCTGGCGACCTCACCGTCGGTGCGCGCCAGCACGTTGAGGTTTCGCGTGGGGAGCGTCGCGAGGTTCAAGGTGGTGCCGTCGACGAGAGGATCCTGGCCGGCGATCGGTTGATCGAGATCCGCATCGATCAGCGCCAGCTCCACAACGTTGAAGTTCGGCGGCGGCGGCGGCGGCGCGTCGTCATCACGCAGCACCAGGGCCACCCAATCCTCATCGGCGCGTGAGGGCGGGGCCCCCAGGGAAGCAGGCCCGCCGCCGAGCAGGGTGAGTGGGTCGCCAGCGAACTCACCGCTCACCGGGTTGTACCAACGGCGCACGAAGCTCCCGGCCACGGCGGTCAGATCCAGAGAGCCCGCCGGGTTCGCATCGGGCAAATAGATCGCATAGGCGTCACCAGCCTTGGCGAGCACTTCGCCACCCCCAAAGGCATCGGCCTCGCCTGTGAGCAACCCGTCGTTTGGTGCCATCTCCCAAAACGGCACCTGCTCTTGGAGAAAGCGGCGGGCAAACCACATGTAGTCGTACATCTCGGCGCGCGTGCGGAAGTCCTCCGTGCGCATGTCGCCGCCCAAGGGCAGATCGTGATAACCGAAGTACCACTCGATGGCGCCACCGGAGAAGTACACGTCGTAGAGCACGCGCTTGCGAAGGTCCTCGGCGTTGCCATCGTTGAGGCCCGACCCTGCCGGGTTGTTCTCATCCATATCGAGAATCCAGGGGCGCCCTACCGCCGCAGAATTTGCGCGCCAGGTCTGTACATGATCGCCCGCCTGGTCTGTTGCGTACTGGATAGACGTGGCATCGAAGCGCTCGTCACCCACGATCTCCTCGTAGTCACGAAAGTTGTTCGGTTTCGTGTGGACCGTAATGAGCTTGCCGGACCAATCCAGGGCGCGAAGGTAGTCGGCGAACTCGCGCAGCTGTGACACGCTGTAGTCGTTCTCCTCGGAGAGATTCCACTTGCCGGTCAGCAGATAGGCGAAGCGCGCAATGAGTTCGCGGAAATAGAGCTTGCGCTCCACGCCGAGCGCACCGTCGTCCAACCACTGCTCGTTGGGCGATTCGGTCTCCGCCAGCACGAAGTGTGGGGCGATGCCCTGCTCCTGGGCGTGGTTGAGCACCAGGTTCCACTCGTAGAGCTTGCGGATATCGTAGTGGGTCTTGTCGAAGCGCTCGTTAGCGGGCCCGACGAAGGGGTAGGTCTCCTGCCCATCGCCTCCCAGGTTCATCGGCAGGAAGTAGATCGAGTTCACCTTCGCGCTCGCCAGATAGTTCAGGGCGCCGATAATGCCCTCGCTGTCGATCCCGGTCTGCTCATTGGTGAACTCGGGGTCGCCGGGGCGAAAGTCCTGGCGATGGGGCGCGTACTCGTGAAGGAAGCCCGAGTTGATGCCGCCTTGATCTTCCGTGTTGTGGAAGCCCGCGTAGCCGAGAAAGTTCTCGGGGCTGTCGACGCCGCCCTTCAACCAGTAAGGCCCGTCGCGGAACTTCGGGTAGTGCTCGCCCACGTACTCCAGACGCCCCCAGGGCAGGAACCCGCTGGCTTGCGGATCGATGGGGGCGATCTCGACGGTGCCGGTCTCGCCGTCGGGCCCAGTGGCCTCACCCGCCTGCGGGTCGAGGGAGATCGCCACTTCATCGCCGCTCCGAAAGCGCGCCACGTACTGCCAGGTGCCCGGCACCTGCGGGGCGAAGCGCACGCGCCACACATCCCCGGTGGCGCCACCGTTGCCGTCGCCGGCAAAGAAGCCCGGTACGGAGACACTCTCGCCGCCTGGGCCCGTCCACTCGACAGTCAAGCGGTAGTCGAGGAAGGGATTCGGGGATTCGTCGCGTTCGTTCGCTTGGGGACCAGCAAAGTCCACCGTTAGGGGATGCCAGGTGATTTGGGAGCCGCTGATCTGGGCGGCGTACGAAGGGGTCGCGCCCAACGCCAGCAGGCCGATCGCGAGAGCACCTGCGCAACGCATTAGGTGAGTGATGACGGTGGCGCGCTTGAGCTGAATCATGACCATCTCCCGGTGATAAGGCAGATCCCGAGCATAGCCATGACGCGTCAAAAATCATGATGTCCCTACCCGGCGACGACGCCATTTGGCGCCACCCTCGGGGGTCGACCGCTGGTCAGGACGCTCAACGCACTCATCGCCAACAAGGCAGCTTCCCAAGGCGATGGCAGGGGCGGGGGCGG
>JBCCWS010000085.1 GCA_039193195.1 Pseudomonadota bacterium | reverse complement strand
GGTAACTTCCCTTTGAAAATTAATTCAACCTTTTTATTCACCACCGCCCCCGGGGGGGCGCCGCCCCCCGCCTTGGCTACCCTGCCGCGCTTGGGGGGGCGGCTGCGCCCACTGGCGCCGGGAGCCATCCAACTCAGGGGCCAAGCGCCCTCAGACGGTAGTTGCGCGGCGTTTGCCCGCACCAACGGCGAAACGCACGGTTGAACGCGCTCTGCTCGGAGAAGCCTGTTAGAAAGGCGATTTCAGTGAGCGAGTATTCCGTGTTGCGTAGAAGTCGCTCGGCGAGTTGTTGCCTCGCTTGGTCCATTAGCTTGGTAAAGCGGTAGCCGTCTTCGGCAAGCCGTCGTTGCAAGGTACGCGCACTCATGCCGAGGTGAGCGGCGATGTCACCCAAGGTGGGCACGCCGTCGCTCAGGCTGCGCACGACCGCCTGAATCACCCGCTCGTGCAGTCGGGGCGGGCCGTCGTGCGGAAGTTGCCGCATTTGTGCTTGGAGATGGGTGTCGAAGAAGTGGGAGATGCTGGCATCACCGAGGCGGTTCGCGACCCTTAGGTCCGTGACCCTTGAGCGTATGGCGTCGTGCTCCGCACCAAAGCGAACGGGGCAGCCGAAGTAGCGCTCGTGGGGGCTCTTGTTCGCCGGGGCTTTGTGGCGGACGCTGACTTCAATCGGGGAGAAAGCCCGGGTGCTCACCTCGCGGCTGATGCTCACTACACTCGCGAGCGTGGCCTCGATAGACATGCGCATGCCCAAGCGGCGTTCACCCTCGCGGTGGGCGATAAATGTGGTGTGCGTTGGCTGCTCCTTAACTTCGTAGCAGGTCACGCTGGTCAGGATGCGACCGTAGCGTTCGGCGCGAGCCCACGAGTGGCGAAGGTCAACCGCCGCTTTGAACGCCAGGCCGAAGGCGCCGTAATCGTCACAGCGCATGGACGCACCCGTGCGCAGGGGCAGGTCGGCGGCGTCTGGGTCAATCGCCGCGATTCGCTCGAGGAGCGTGTAGTAGTCACCATCATCGATCATTCGGGACGGATCCGTGGGCCCGTCCGCGTCCAAGGTGATGCCGAGGGGCGACAGCAACGCTGCTCGATCCACCCCCGCCCCGACCTGCCTCAAGACTTTGCTCAGGAAGAGCATCGTGATCTGGCCCATCGTCCCCTTTCGTCTTCAGAAGGTCGACTGTGACCGCCAACCATAGCGTCGAGCGATGGTCGGCTCGGCCTTAGGGTAGCGGCATGCAGGCCCGCTTCGCCAATCGCGTCCTCAGCCAGCCCACTGACTACGGCTCGTGCCAACGCTTGAGGACACTCCTGCCTGAGAACCGAATAGGCGCATTCAGCTGCCCGTCCGCACGCAACGTGGGTCGACACCTCAACGGCGCGCTCCTAGCGGTGTAGAGTCTAGTCTACTGCCGCTATCGCCGACCGTTGCAGAGCCTGTGTGAGACTCGCCTCGAGGGCGTGCAGTTCCGTTTTGGTAAGAATCGCTTCTGGCTCGCACGCCAGGCGCTTTTGGGTGGGCGAGGACTGCTCCTGTCCGCAGCTTAGGCGTCGGTGCTCGCGTCGAGGATTGTGCGCGCGCTGGCTTCGAGCTCGGTCTGTTCTGTCGCTGTCAGTGCGAGCTGAATCGTGTCGACAACCCCGGCCGCACCGATGACGCGGGGCAGAGACAGCGCGACCCGCTCTACGCCCAGCACGTTGGATTCGAGCATCGACACGGTCAGCACGGAGCGTTCGTCCCGGGCGACGGCCTGGCAGATTCGGGCCAGCCCTGCGGCGATACCGAACCACGTGGCCCCCTTGCCAGCGATGATCCGGTAAGCGGCGCGACGGGTACCGGCATCGATCCGAGCCTTCGCCGCGCTGTCCAGCGGACGGCCGATCTGCGCCGCGTAGCGCTCCACGCGCACGGTGCCGACGTCGGCGAGGGACCAGCACAGCACTTCGCTGTCCCCGTGCTCTCCCAGCACGTAGCCGTGCACCGACTGTGCCGCCACCCCCAAATGCTCGGCCAGCAGGGCGCGAAAACGTGCCGTGTCCAGGATCGTGCCAGAGCCGATCACCCGCGCAGGCGGGAGGCCTGACAGATTCGTTGCCACCATCGTCATGACGTCGACAGGGTTGGTGGCGATGACTAGCAAGGTGTCGGGCGCAGCCTCCAGCACCTGCGGGATAATCTGCGCAAACACGCTCGCGTTGCGCTCGAGCAGGGCCAGGCGGCTCTCGCCAGGCCGCTGGTTGACGCCTGCAGCGATAATCACGACCTGTGCGCCTGAAAGGGTTTCGTAGGTGCCCGCGCGCATGCGCACGCTATGGCTAAAAGGGGTGGCGTGGGTGATGTCCTCGGTTTCCGCCTGGGCACGTGCGGTATCGCGATCTACGAGCACGATTTCGCTGGCCGTACCGCTCAGCACCAGGGCGTTGGCGGCGGCACTGCCGACCATTCCCGCACCCACCACGCCGACTTTCATGGGAGTGGTCGTAGCATGGGCAGACGTGAGCGGGGGTGTGCGACGCGCATGGATCGCCGTTCCTTAGGACAGCAGTGCTCAGAGGCGGAAGACTCGCCGCTTCCCCTGGGCATGTCAACGGCACCCTTGTGCGCCTCTAGCCGTATCAGCCCAACTGGGAAAGATCCTCGCTCGTCGCCCGCGTCACGCCGAGCAGTTCGTCCAAGGGTTGCGGTCGATGTACGCCGTAGCCCTGAGCGTAGTCGCCGCCGAGCGTGCCCACCATCTCTAGGATCTCATCATCCTCGACGAACTCACAAACCACTCGCTTGTCGAGCGTGTGTGCGATGTCGATGATCGATTTGACAAAGATCCGATCCGTTGGATCAGTGACGATGTCGCGCACGAACTGGCCATCTACTTTCACGTAGTCGACGTGTAGGCGCTTTAGGTAACCGAAGGAGGATAGGCCGCTGCCGAAATCGTCGAGCGCAAAGCGACATCCCATTTCCTGTAGGGCGCTCATCAGGTGGGCAGCATCGTCGATCTTGCGGATCACGGCCGTCTCGGTGATCTCGAAGTTCATGCAGCCCGCGGGTAGGTCGCTGGCCCGCATGCGTTCGATCAAGGCATCGGAGAAGGATCGGTCTCCCACGCTCGCACCGGAGAGGTTGACCCAGAAGTTGTGGGCAGCCACCTCGTCACTGTCCTGCACCGATAGTAAGTCGATGACCCTGTTCACCACCCATTGATCGAGACGCCCCTGCAGCCCGTAGCGTTCCGCCGCCGGCAAGAAGGCGCTAGGGGGGATTAGCCGACCACTGGAGCGGTCGAGCATACGCAGGAGTATTTCGATTCGCTGGGATCCTACGGGGCCGTCGGCGAGCTGCTGGAGGCGCTGGCCGAAGAGCACGAAGCTGTCGGTGTCGATGGCGTGGTTCAGGCGCTGGACCCAACGCATCTCGCCGCGATGTTCATGCACGGCATCCTCCGTACCAGAGACCAGGTGGACGCGGTTGCGGCCTGCTTCCTTCGCCGCGTAGCAGGCCGCGTCCGCGAGCTGCTGCAGCTCGTTGAGATCGCTCGTGGCGTCGTTGATCGGCACGATGCCGATACTCACGCCGATGCGGAAGATCTCCGTCTCCCAAGGAAACTCTAAGGCCTGTACGGACCTGCGGATCTGCTCAGCACGATCGAGAGCCGTTTGCTGCGTGCAGTTCATCAAGATCAGGGCGAATTCATCGCCGCCCAAGCGGGCCACCGTGTCCTGCGGGCGCACGGCCTGGGATACGGTCTTGGCAGCAAGGCGTAGAAGCTCGTCCCCAGCCGTATGCCCGCAGGTGTCGTTCACCACCTTGAATTGATCCAGGTCTAGGAAGAGTAGGTAGGCACCATCCGTTGTAGCGTTGACCAACGCCAGGCGTTCGGCGAAGGCGCGACGGTTCAGCAGGCCAGTCAGCTCATCGAAGTGAGCCTGGTAGGCGAGCTTGCTCGTCATCGCGTGGCTCTCGGTGACATCCTGGGCCAGCATGACCAGGTATTGCACCTCGCCGTCGGCGTCGCGTACTGGTGAAGGGAGAAAATCGATTCGCCGCACCTGACCATCGTGGGTCAGGCAGTCCACCTCCATGCTGGTGCCCGCATCGTCTTCCTTGGCCAGGGCATCCAGGAAGGCCGTGAAGGTCTCGCGTTGGTCGGCGATGACCACTTCGAGAAGAGGCTGGCGATCGTCCTCTCCCGCATGTGGCCAGAACAGCGCCTGCAGGGGCGGGTTCGCGTCGTAGACTAAGCCCTCCGTATCGACTAGGGCCATACCGATCGGCGAGTTTTGGTAGGCCTGGTGGAAGCGTTCTTCCACGTCGGCACGGAGGGCATCGGCACGCTTGCGTTCGTGAATCTCGCTACTCAGCTGGTCGTTGATCAGCTCAAGCTCTCGCCGGCCTGCTTCGATCGAGGCCGTACGTTCCGCCACTTGCTGTCGCAAGCGCCGGTTGGCACCTGCGACGACGCGCAGGCGCAGCTGCACGATACTCCAGGTGAGTAGCAATGCCACTGCCGCGGCCAAGGCGGTGAACCAGTAGGTGCGCCAGAACGGTGTAGGCACGACGAAGGACCATTGCGCGGCTTTACTCCAATCGCCTCCAGGCAGGCGAGACCGCACGGCGAAGTCATACTGGCCCGAGGGGAGGTTGGAGTAGCCGATCGACTGGGTAGTGGTCGGAGCACTCCACGCGCCGACGGCGCCGTTGTGGTCCAGGCGATAGCTGTACTCGATGCCACCGGGGCGGCGGGTAGAGATCGCCGCGTACTCGACGAACAGGTTTCCGTGGGGTGCCCGGGTCGTTTGCGTGGGTTCGGCGGAGACCGCCTCGCCGTCCACGAGGCGCCTGGAGATCAGCGGCCGGGGTTGGGGAATGCTCGACATGGGCTGCTCGACGTCCATTGCGGTGACGCCGGAGGTGGTGCCTATCCACAGAGTGTTCGGCGCTTCGAAGTACGTTGCGTGGGCCTTTGCCTCGATCGAGACGAAGCCATCGAGCGCTGAGTAGTGCTCGAGATGACCGTCCTCGGGGTTGTAGCGGTAAGCACCGCGACTGGTGGCTAGCACGAGCGTGCCATCGGCCAGGGGGTGCAACGCGTAGACGGTGTAGTCACCGAGTGCTTCGTCGATCTGCAGGCGGTCGAGCTTACCGGCACGCCAGCGGAAGACGCCGCCCTCGACGCTGGCCAGCCACACGGTGCGCTGCGCTGCGTGGGGGTCAACAACCAGTTGTGTGTAGAAATCCCGACCGATCTCTTCCACGGGCACCATGAGCTCGGGCTGGGAGCCTGGGCGCGTTGTATCGACGCGGTATAGACCGCGGAAGTTGGCGGCGACCCACAGATGACCATCCGCTGTCGAATCCATGGCGTAGAGGGCGGCTCCAGAGCCGAAGTCGAGCGCCTGCGTCTCGCCGCTGCGCGGATCGTACGCATGCAGCGTGCCAAAGTAGGTCCCGGTCCACAGCCGCCCATCGCTTGCAAGCTCCAAGCCGACCGCAACCAGGGGCTCCTCGCCCAGAAACGGCTTGGCGGTGAGCGTATCGATATCGATCTCGTAAGCGACCCCTTGCACCTGCACCATCCACAGAGTGGAACCGTCGTCGGAAAGGGAGACCCCGCGGACTTCGGTAATGGGGATAGCTAGCTGTTTCGATACGTTGCTGATCACCCCCTGCGCATCTACTCGCAGCAGTCCTTGGTCCGTGCCGAACCAGAAGTCCCCGTCTGTGCCTGGCTGGATGGCGAAGACCTCCGGTTGGATTCCATCCACTTCAAGGCCGTAGTGACGAAAGCGCGTGCCGAGGTAGCGCGCGAGTCCGCCGCGCGTCGGCGCCCAGAGGATGCCCTCCTGGTCGATGATCGCGGGCGACCCCAGGCCCATGTCGTCCATGCGTCGGGACGGATCGGTGAAGTTGACCAGGTGTTGGTCGTCTATCGTCACCCAGGCGATCTCATCGCCGTCGAAGGTGATGCCGGTGACTTGCCCATCGAATTCTCGCGCCTGCCACTGCACGCCATCGGCGACCACGCGCCCCACGCGGCCGTCTGCGCTACCCACGGTCACTTGTCCCGAGGGGGAGCGAATGAGGACAGTGATGCCATCCGCAATGCGGGGCAATGGCTTCGTCGCAGAGCTGTCGTAGCGAAGGAGTGCTTCACCGGACAGTAGGTAGATCTGGTTGGCGTCGGTGTCCGCGACTAGCGCCTGAACATCCTCCGCAGTCCCGGGGATGTGTTCGAGTCCAGCATCCATCGCCCCTAGGCGCAGGCGCTGTAGACCACCAGGCTCCACGCCGATCAAAAGCTCATCCCCGAATTCGATGATGCTGCGGACGAATCCGCGCGCCTCGTTTGCTGGGTCGAAGGTACGCACCACGCGCCCATCCTCGAGCAGTGTGAGTCCGCCGCCCGCGTCCCCTGCCCACAAGCGGTTCTGGCGATCTACCAGGAGCCCCTGCACGAGGTTGTTGCGAAGTCCTTGGCGCGTGGTGAAGCTCTCGAAGGTCTGGCCATCGAAGCGATTTAGGCCGCCGAAGGTGGCGATCCAAAGGTAGCCATGCTCATCCTGCACTACCTTGAGGATCGTGCGTTGGTTGAGGCCTTCTGTGACCGAGTAGAGGCGAAAGGGCGGCTCCGCCGGTACGGCGAGTTCGGTCCCGCTGGCCATCGTGCTCAGGGCGAGGAGTAGGGCGAGCGTTGTGGGCTTCAATGCCTGCATGGATCGAGTCGTGTTCGCGGTGGGGGACGCAAGGAGGGGCATGAACACCGTAGCGCCGGCGGCGCTGCACTGCGATGAACCAGGTCGGATTCCCGGGTCTAAAGAGAGTTATCTCGGGGTCTTGGAGTGGTTGGGTAACAGGGTCGTTGCGCACGGGAGTGTCGAGATCGCCGCAGCGCCTGCGCTCGTGCCGCCCCAGGCACTACGGCTTTATACGCGAGCTCACAGAACGAGTTTGATAGCCTAGATGCAAAGCAAGCCAGGAAGTGTCCAGCGAATAAAAGGAGGCCCGGTAGTTTCCCACCGGGCCTCGAGCAAGCGGCATTGGTGCCGTCGTTGTTAGAAAGCTCTGAACAGCATGAAGGTCTCGATGGGGTTCCGCGGCGTACTGCGCAGGTCTACTTCGTAGTCCAACTCACCGTTGCGGCGCAACACCACTACCACGCTCAGCATCTCCACCTCGCTGTTCGCCAGCTTGTGGAAGGTGATCGTCTCGAGACCATCCCTGCTCGCCCTCGGAGAGACGCTCAGGTGGCCATCGCCATCGAGATGCCAATCGAAGTGCCCGCCGCCCGATGGGTCCTCGTAGGCACCGCCGCCGTCACGATCGAAGGTCAGGCTGGTGGTCGCGAGGCCGTCAGCGCCAAGCTCGAACCAAGACCCTAGCACCTCGTTTGCCTCGAAGGCTTCGACCTGGATCAAGTTGATGGCACGAGAGCCCTCTACCTCGTTGAGGGTCTCGATGGACATCTCCTCGCCGCCCAGTCCGGTCGCGATCAGCGCGGTGCCGTGCTCGCCCACGTCGTCGCGCGAGAGCGCGATGCGAACGATCGCCTCACCGTCGATAATCCACCGCCCGTCGTTCTCGCCGATACGGGTGCCGCCCCCCAGGCTTCGTTGGAACACCTCGCCGAATGTGCCGTCGGCCGCGAAGGTCAACAGGCGCAGACTCAGATCACTTACCTCAGCGTAGGTCTTGCCGGCGAGCAGCGCCGTGTTAGCGGCGTCCGCGGCGGGGGCCGCGGCGGTCGATGGATTGTAGTTGACGTCCTCCACGAACAGCTCCTCGATGTCGCCGCTGTCATCGGGCACGGTGGTCGACAGCTGTCGCAGCGTCCTAAAGGTGGGAGCGCCGGTCTTGCCGCGCTCACTTGTGGCGCCAGCTTGCTGACCCGAGCATCGAGCTGGTCGTGCCAATCGCGAGGAGTATGGTGGCGTCAGCAACCCGGGGATGTGATCGCTCTCAAGGGGACGGGGAAAGGCGGGTGTTGCTCATGGCAGGGACGGCGACCCGGTCACACTTCCCTCCCTACCGAGACCCTAATAGGGCGCGTAGGGCAGCCAACTGGCGGCGACTGATCGGTATCTGCTGGCCTTCGCGCAGTTCGGCGATGCTGCCGCTCGCTTGAGGACTGGACGTAATGCGCAGGACGTGGTCGACGTTGACGACCGTCTGCCGGTTGACGCGGAAGAAGCGCCTTCGCGACACGAGCTGCTCCTCAAGGTGCTTTAGGGAACTGCGCACGATCAGCGTGCCCTGATCAGTGTGCACGCACACGTAGTCACCGGCGGTCTCCAGGTGGCTGATCGCTGCCTCCGGTTGGCGCACGAAACCGTCCCCCGTATCGAGTCGAATGACCTCCTGCCGTTCCGCCGCGGGGAGCGTGCTGGTCTGAGGCGCTTGAGCGTCGGGGGTATCGAAGCGATGGACTACCGACTTCAACTCGGCCGCCATTGCCATCTCCCGCCGTCGTCGCAGCTCCTCGTGCGCCCGTTCGAGGGCGCGCGCCAGGCGCTGGGCGCTGACCGGTTTCATGAGGTAGTCGATCGCCTCGGTCTCGAAGGCCTCGACGGCGCGGTCCCCGTAGGCAGTGAGGAAGACGATTAGAGGACCTTCGCGGTGCGTGCCGATGCGCCTGGCGACCTCGAGTCCCGTAAGCCC
>JBCCWS010000084.1 GCA_039193195.1 Pseudomonadota bacterium | reverse complement strand
CAGGGGCGCCGCTACCAAACCTGGTGGCGATACGCTCAGTTGGGCTGGTCATCGGCGACAACTGTCCCTAACAGACACAGATTGGCTGGTGCGCATTGGTCAAGCTGATGCTGCTAGCCAATTTTCAACGGGCTGCTAGCGATCGCATCGGGGTAAGACGTGCTCTGGGCGAACCGCGATGCCAACGCTGAAGAAGACATGGCTTGTGGGAGACTAAGGTCAGTCTCTTGACTGATCTGACGACCGGAGGACGATCGAGGTTGATAAGTTCAGATCAGATCGCGACTAGCGCACCCAACCGAGCCTGCCGATCTTCGCGTTCGCTTGCGGTGGTGCTCGTGTACTGTCTGAAAGGCCTGTCGGGCGGCGCGATGCTCGTCACCGCATAGATCGACGGTGCCGGATTGGACGTGGCAGACCGAAGGACGGCCATTGATTTCCTCGAACGCTCAGACAAGGAGTACGGCAACCTGGCGGGAGTCCCTCGATCAGCAGAGACCAGCAAAGACACTTCTTCGAAGCGGCCAAGCGGTTCAGCCCGGCCCTTTCAGGGTGCGGGCCCACTGGAATAGAGGCGATCCACCCGTACTGGCGCACTTCGCCAATGACGAAGGTCGCTAGGTTCTGCGAAGCCAGAGCACTAGACCGAAATCGACCGGGTGGACCGCTCCGTGGCCCGAGATGGTCTGCCCGTTCGCAGAGATCTCCAGCTGTGGCGCACCTCCGCACCCTCAAGGCGTCGGCCCCACTCGGCAAGGATGGCTCGCAGATGTGAAAGGAAGCTCCGACGGTAGAGAGAGTGAAGGACAGAAGTGTCATCGGAAAAGGAAGATGGGTGTACGATGCCCGACACGACAATTCGACATCACAATCACCGCGTCTAACGCCCCCTCGAAGTACCAGACTACGGCAGATCGCAAATCAACAGGCGGCCAGGGGCCCAGACTGATGCAGCTAAAGTTATCGACACGCCCGCAGGCGGGCACCAGGCCCTACGACGCGGAGCTGAAGCAGTCCCCCTCCGAAAGCTTGGTCAAGGCGGTGCACCGGCGGGACAACGGCGTGTGCTCCGAGTGCGGCTTTCGTTCCGCCAAGTACATGCGTGTAAGGCCTACGCGCGAGATGCCGCACTCGCCGCGAGACTATCGAACCGTATGCACTTTCTGCTGGCAGGTAGAGCACATCGATGCCGCCGCACGTCAGCGCTCCGGTGAACTGGTCTGGATGCCTGAGCTCGACCAGCTCGAGATCAATCGGATGTTCCCGAGCATCTATGTCGAGCTCACCATGCCGCGCTCGCTGGTGCGGGAGCCTCTAGGCGCGCTGATTGCAGTCTTCGAGGAGAGAAAGTCGCGCGCGCTGCAGGCGCTTGGGCAGGACCGCAGTGCGTCGCTGCGGGGACTCTTTGACGGTCTACCGGTTGGGGGTCCAGACTGCCTCGAGAACTTGAGCGACGAATTCCGGCTCTGGCCAAGTTCGCGCCTAATCGTTCGCACTGGATCACTCGAGTTCAATCAGTTTCCCCAGATGCTCGCCTACTGGCGCTCGAGGGCGGGCCCGCTAGCCGGCGGGTCGCCGCACATTGCCGCGGAGACCCAGGACTGGCTCATACGCCTAAAGGGCTAGGCGATCGGACACTCTAGCTTGATCGGTAGGTCTCCGGCGATGGCTTCGTCCTTGAGCATTTCGATCATCCCCGTGGGGTGCACGGCGAAGTAGCCATGGAACAGGGCGGTAGAGTAGAAGATCAGGGCATTCAGGAGATAATGCCCCTGGTCGTTCGCGCCTTCGTAGGCAACCGGGGTGGCAGCGCCTTGAATAACGCTTAACGCGGTGCCGCCCGCCGGTGGTATGAGCGGGTCACTAGCGCTCTCCAATACGTAGAAGGGACCCTCATCCCCACGCACGAAGAAGCAGAAGAAACGCAGGTAGTCGGCCACATTACCAGGGTTCAGTGCGATACCTGCCTTAGCATTTACCTCGTGTATTGGCGGCGAAGTGCCGTTCAATCGATACAGACTGCCCTTATAGCTGAGGTAGCAGAGCGCGAGCTTGGGAGTAGGGAAGCTAGTGGGATCGGTTAGCTGCACAAGTGTCACCTCTTCGAACCAGGGCAGAGCGCGAGACTGCAGCACGGCCGTGTCCTTGCTAATTTGGTACCTGCCGTCCACCGGGTTGATCTTGCCAATGAAGCTTACGCGCTCGTCTCCCACCACGTCCCGCCACATTACCCTCTCCGTATCGTAGGCTGCGTAGATGTCCGAGGCGACGCCATGACGTACCGACTGCGTAAGAACGTAATCGCTGGCGTCGGTCGGCGTCGGCGCCCTAGCGTTAGACTCTCGTCCCGCATCGCCAGGCTTCCTCGGTTGCTCACCCTCTTTTTCGCCGTCAGGATCCGACGGGAACAGGATAGCCTCGAGCCGGCTTGATGAGATCTCGTTGTTTGGCAACGCCGCCGCGTAGGCCGCACAGCGCGATCGGTAGAGCGCCGAGAGGGCAACGCCTGAGATCCGGTGTTTGTAGTCACCCAAATGGGCTGAGGTGAGCAGCAAGGCCGCGGCGTCGAATTGGCCGGCCTCGACCGCTTCCCAGGCAAGTTGCTCTACCGGTAGGGACTTGGTCCCGATGTTCCCGAGTAGACACTCCAGACTCGCGCTAGCGCCAATCTCGATGGCGATCCGACAGGCCGTCACCTCGTCACGTCCGCCGATCGGCCGCTGTGGAATCACATCATCTTGCTGCAAGAGCAGATCAACGACGTCGGCGTTGTCCTGCAAAACGGCCTCGATTAGTGGTGTCACCTCGTTAGCGGCGCGCCGATCCGGCGCGTAGCCAAGCGATAGCAGGACCTGCACGATCTGCGGTGAGCCACCTCGGGCAGCATGGTGTAGGGCATCTGGCACACGCGTGGGCAGTGATTCCCGTCCTGCCGCGTCGATCAGCACCACTGCAGCCTGGTATCTTCCCGCAGCAGCCGCGAGATCCAGTGCCTGCATGCCCTCGCCATCCAGGCTGAAGAGGTCCGAGCAGTCTGTGGATAGAAGCAACTGAAGTTGCTGCGCCTGGCCGTTGGCGGCGGCTATATGAAGAGGTGTGCGACCGAAGACATCTGTGAGCTGGGCAGTTGACTGCCCGTAGAGGAGGAACCTCGTGGTCTTTTCGTCGTCGCTCGCGGCTGCCTTATGTAAGGGCGTAATGCGATGCTGCTGTGTAGCACCATCCTCATAGAGGTAGTCCAGCTTGCCCTCAGGGTTTCTAGACGCGAGCTCAACGGCCAGAGGGATGTCTCCGCGGTGTAACGCCACCTGAAGCGGGGTGCGGCCATCCTTGTCGCGCTTCTTCAGGTCCGCGTGATTGGCCAGCACGGTAACAAGCTCGCTAGCATTGGCAAGAATGGCCATACTCATGGCCGTGACCCCTGCCCGCGTCTCGCCATCAGGATCCGCACCGGCGTGAACGAGCGCACGCACGCAGGCCAGGTGGCCGTTCTCTACCGCAACGTGCAGGGGCGTCCAGTCACCGAGCTTCCGATACCCCGCGCTAGGCGACTCCTTGTCGAGCTCCTTGACCGCTTTCGCAATTGAGCTCTGGTTCCACGCGTGTACCATGCGCGGATTGGCTCCGTCCGGACTGGTCCGCTGCATAAGCTCTGCAAGATACGTGGTCACCGCCACATGCCCATTCTTGGCAGCGTAGTGGAGCGCGGTTGCACCAGCTCCATCCGCCTTTCTCACTGGCACACCTAGCTCGATAAGCGTCCTCACAGCCTCCAACTTGCCGTTGGCGGCAGCTACGTGGAGTGGACCGAATAGGCTTGGCCCCTCCGTATCGAGCGCAATCGGAGCCTCGAGATCCGCATGCTGTGCCAGCACGGTGAGTGCATCGGGCGCATTGCCAAGGGCAGCGAACATTGCCGGCGACCATCCTTGCGTATCCCTTACTTCGGGGTCAGTCTGGTGCTGCTCGATTAGGTGTGCGGTTAGCTTAGGGTGGTTGTAGCGCGCTGCCCAATGCAGAGGATGGATGCGCCTTGTTTGGAGCACGGCACCCTCCTCGAGTAGCCTCTCGATGAACGCAATGCAGCCGCCGAAAGCCGCCACCTCGATGGGCTGCCAGCCCTCGCTCTCCTCCACGTTCACATCAGCCTTGGCTTCCAGAAGACGATCGAGGATCTCAAGGTGATTGGTGAAGCACGTCGCAAACAGCGCCGTGCGTTTGTCTCCTCTCGCCACATTCACCGCGCCAGGGTCCGCCAATAGCATCGCGTCCACGATATCGGTCCGGTCGTATAGGGCTGCCAAATAGAGGTGGTGGGTCTTTTTGGGCGTGCGTTCAACAACACGTCGCGGATCACAGACCTGGCCAATTTGCGCCAGGCAGTAATCACGGAGCAGCGCATCGGGTGGATACATGGACTCGTTGTAGTAGCTGCTCAGGCGGGGTATCCATAGACCCAGCATCTCGGCCGCCGCCGCGGAGTACCGTCTAACCAAGAACGGCTCGATCGCACCTCTCCCGGCCGCATCCCAATCCTCTGCCTCTCCCCGCATCCTGTACTCTGCGCGATAGAGTGGCCGTTCCCGTTCGAAGAACGCCTCCGCCTCAGGCCAGTTTCGCGTCACCGTCTCGTGAACAAGCTTGACCTTGCCGTCACCCTCGTTGACCAGGATGCGGTTGCGCAGCAGCGCGCGGGCCAGCTTTTCCTCGCCGATCTGATCCGGAAGGTCGATGCTCGGTAGGAAGAACTGGGTATCGTCGTCATTCGCCGAACCTGTCCAGCGGACAAGTTTTCTCAGGAGATCATCCAGGGTGCTGTCGCTCTCGCGAACCGCATTGTCGATCTCAGCCTCTTCCATCGCCCGGCGGGCTAACTCGCCGAGCGTGCCCTCAAGACGAATGAGCGAATGGGCCTCTTCGAGGGTGATCTCGACGGGGCTTAGGTCGAATTGCTGCTCTGCTACAGGGTTGAAGGCCCGTGAGGGGTCGTGCACCTCCGTGCTCGCCGCGTCATCTAGGGCCTCATCACTACTGGCGAGTTTCGCCTGCCGCTTGGGCTCGCCGATCTCGCGATGAAGTCGTTCCAGCACGAGCGAAAGCAACGGGAGTATCGAACCCGATTGCCTTCCACTCATCTGGCTTCTCTGTTTGCGGATCTCCTCCTGAAGCTCTTGGACCACCTCCTGCGCCAGATAGGAATGACCGATGTGTTCGAAGGGCCTGCGGATGATCTGATCCAGTTCGACCGGACTCGGTACCTCCAGATCAGTGAGATGTTGACAAGACTCTTCCCATAGCAGGCCCAACGCGCCATGTTCCTTCATGCGCTCCAGCCGCCGCTGACGCAGCGTTGCGAGTACGAACAGGCGTGGTGCGCACACTGCTTGGCGGAGAAAATCGATGAAGTCATCCCAGCGCCCGCCGAGCTTAGGGTCGCGGACCATATCGACGATCTCTTCGAACTGATCTATGCCGACCAGCAGGCGGCTCCGCGCGCTGCCGACGTCGGTTGCTTGCACGCACGCGTCCAGCGTGGCGCATACCCAGGCTCCGCGTTCACCGCTCGGTACCTTCGAAAACTGCTCCAGGAGCTCCGCCGTGCGCTCCGCATCCGGTGCAGTGTCAGCGAACTCGCCCCGGAGCGCCTTCAAACAGGTCTCGAACAGTGGATAAAGTGGTTCGTCGCGGCGTTCGTCAGCGCTTGAGTCAATCAACAGCTGGTTGGGGCGAAAGACGTGGTGGACGTAGTTGCCCTGCCTGAGGGGATTCGTCAGCAGTGTGCCAACGACACCTGCACGTAGGAAAGATGACTTACCGACGCCGCTACTGCCCTTAATCCATAGAAAATGGGGCGCACCCTCGGCGAAAGCCCTCTCCACGAGCTTAACGGCACGTGCGATCTCCGTGTCTCGACCGTAGTAAGCCCGGGCATCGGCAACGTCGTAGCTCTTCAGCCCCATGAAGGGATCCACATGTGTTTCCGGGCTCGTGGGATTCAGCGTTTCTATCAGAAATTTGTTGTAGGCCTTTGCGATACTCTCGTCGTCTGCGATGAAGCGTGGCGCCACGCCAAGCGACCTAAGGTAGAACACAAAGTTGCGCAGCTGGTCACGCTGGCTATACACCTTCGCTTTTTCCTCGTCCGCCTTTCGCCCCCTGTGCGCGCTGCTGATTGAGTCCAGGAGAGTATCGTTGCCCCAGGGCGCGACTGACGTATCGTCCTCTTGCAAGACGCTCGGAGGCGAGGCGAAACACAAAAAGCTCGGCAGATTCCGATCGCCGTCCAGCCCTGCCAGACGACGATATCCGGAGATAGCGCAGAGCACCTCGAAGCTTGAGCCCGTCAGCGGGAAGCAGCCATCTACTTCTGCCCCATGTCTCCAGGGATGGAGCATTCGAATGGTTCGGCCCTCGTACTCGACGCCGATGCGCAAACCAGGCAGATTGTCGAGCATCTCTGTAGGGAAGTGCGCATCGAGCGGCGTACCGATTCGCTCGCCAAAGAAGGCAGCGATCCCCAATGAGAGTCGGTCGTCCGGTCGCGAGATGCGCTCCTGGATCGGGCGCGAGTCGTTAGACTCAAGCTCGGCGAGCTCCCAAGCGACAACGTGTGCTTCGAGCTTGCGCCCACCGTAGCTTGTAACATCCTTAAACACCCGCTGCGCCATTCGCCGCAATCGGATGACATCGTCGGGTGATGCCAGGAACAGAGATGGCATTTCCAACGGTGGAAAAGCCTTCATCGCGGGTGACTCCTTTCAACCAGAACGCTAGCCACACAATTCTCGCCGAACCGAGGACGATGCGCTAGGTGGGCGGATACTGAGCACTGTTGCTTGCTAGGTAGCAGGACAGGCGCTTAGCGCCAGCGGGACCCTTCGGCACGGCGCGCCCGCCTTACCGTTTGCGCCGCGCGAGCTGGAGATCGCTCGCCACGATCGCCCTGCCGGGCAGCCATTGCTCCACGGCGCGTCGGTCGGAAACACGGCTAGCGGGAGGTCCCTGAGGACCCTGGCAGCAGGGGTCAACAACTCGTTTCGCATCCATCTTCGAGAACGCTCGATACCTCGACTCCAAGCAAGCGTTGGTGACAGTCAGCTTTTCAGCGAAGGTGAGCGCTTCGAGCGCGCTTAGAGGTGTTGCCGATGAGGAGTTACCACGGGCGCGTGCACAGCGCTGTACCCGAGAGCGCGGTATTCAAGGGGCTGCGAAGAAGGAGGACGACACCTATGGGTACCGTTATCGCAGGCACAAGACTCGCACTCTGTCAGAGTGTTCAATTGGCCAAGGCCAAATTTTGGTACAGCGCCGCTCGGGACAGAAAGCACCGATGGTGCCAGCACGCAATCGCTCCCGCCAGCACCGAGCCAGCTGGGCCCATAGGCCCACCATCTGAGGTAGCATCGACTCTCCAAGGAGGACTACCATGCCCGAGCCCATCGACCCAGCATCCGCGGCTTGCCAGCGCTAGCCAAGCACAACCGCATCAACAGCGCTACGACTTCGAAGAGGACCGCGAGCTAGGGACACGGCGACATCGACCGAGCGTTGAGAGTGCGTGACAAGGCCATTCTTTGCTGCTCAGAAAAGTCCCTAGCCAGTTGGTGGGTCGCGGATGAGATCGGAGAGAGGCTTGAGCGCGAGCGCGCTGAGGGAAGGATGATGCTGATTCCGTTGGATCTTGATGGTCATCTGCTCAAGTGGGAACACAAGTTCGCGAGCAGAGTTGGGGCGCGGCTTGCTGCGGACTTCACGGGTTGTGAGACGGACAACATGAAGTTCGAGGAGCAGTTCGAGCTTGTGGTCAAAGCCCTGCGAACGCAGCGCCCGCCCCATCTGGGGGCACAGGAATAGCGTGGCTAACGAAGAGCGCGTCGAGCTGCTGCTGAGAAGCGTAGATGAGTGGAACGCGTGGAGGGAGGCTAAACCCTATGAGACCCCGGACCTCCGCAAGGCGAGGCTCCGCGAGGCGGACCTCCGCGAGGCGAACCTCATGGCGGCCAACCTCGACGAGGCGGACCTCTACAGGGCGGACCTCAGCAGCGCAGACCTCCGCAAGGCGACGCTCCGCGAGGCGGACCTCCGTAGGGCGGACCTCAGCGGCGCGGACCTGCGCAGGGCGATCCTCTACGGGGCGGACCTCACCGGGGCGGACCTCCGCAGGGCGGACCTCAGCGGCGCGGACCTCAGCGTGGCGGGCCTCGGCTTCGCGAAACTCGCCGAGGCGGATTTTTGCTTCGCGTTCTTTGGCTATACCAAGCTCAACTGGTGCGTCGGCATATCCAGAGCGAGGCACCTGGATCAAGTGAACCATTCCAACCAGTCAAGCCTGGACTTCGGTAACAACTTCCATGAAACCGCAGCCCTTCCCGAGGTATTCCTTCGTGGCTGCGGCGTACCCGAAGCGCTAATCGAATATCTGCCTTCGTTCAGTACAGAGGCGATCAAGTTCTACAGCTGCTTTATCAGCTATAACCACGACGACGAAAGCTTCGCGAGAAGACTCCACGACCAGCTCCAAGCTCGTGGAATCCGGTGTTGGCTAGACAAGCACCAAGTCCGCGGCGGTGACAAGCTCATGGACGCTGTCGACCAGGGAATCCGACTCTGGGATAAGGTGATTCTTTGCTGCTCGAAGTCTTCGCTCAATAGCTGGTGGGTAAGTAACGAAGTCGAAGCAGCCTTCGAGAAAGAGAGGAAGCTGCAGGAACAAACAGGCAACCCCGCACTCGCGCTCGTACCGCTCGACCTAGACGGTCACCTACTCAAGCAGGAGGGAGGAGTTGCCGCTCAAGTAAGGACTCGCAAGGCTATCAATCTCGTGGGATGGGAGGACAACACAGTCTTCGAATGCGGCTTCAAGGAGATTGTTGATGCGCTTCATACTGAGCGCCCTCCCCCGCCCCCAAGGAAGCTGGGCGAAGCTTGAATTCAGTCATCTCGTGCAATCATTTCGAACTCGTAGCCAACGACTTGTGCTATTGATTAAATTAGCTTACTTAAATATCTGGGTGCGTGGCCGACTACCAACAAAAATTCCTGCTCATCGAGCTAAGAAAGGCTGTTGCGGGTATGGAGCTCGTCGCCCAGCTGACGGCGCACGACAACACGAAGGATGTGGCGCCGGACAACAGCGGCCACATCGCGCGGTACCATAAGTACGAACGGACCGCGAAAAGGCGCTTGCCCATCTTGCGGCACTCGAAGCTGGGGAAGACCCGCTTACCGCTACAGAGACACCTGAAGTGTGCTAGTCGCGACCTGATCTGACAGTTATCGACCTCGATGGCCGTGCAGTTGTCAGATCAGTTCAGCGAACTGACTTTGCTCTCCCACAAGCCGCGACCATCCACCAGCGTCTGCATGGGCGTCCGTCCGCAACACAT
>JBCCWS010000083.1 GCA_039193195.1 Pseudomonadota bacterium | reverse complement strand
TGCATGAGCGACCCCAACACTCGGAAAACGCCGGCCTCAACCCTGAGAACGCCTCACAGGCACTCGCTCAGCTGCGGTCAACGCCCTACGATCTCATCTCAGGGGCTCAACGCCACACCTCATGAATAAAGCAGGCTAGTACGCAGCAGAGCCATTCAATCGCCTCCATTCGTTGGCCGGGCTGTGTTCGGAGTATGCCGCGTGATCACTGCAATGAGATGGTCCTATCCCACGCGACGTTCTGCGGGAGCGTACGACGCCACTCCCGACCTGGCTTCAACCGGAAGTAGAATCGATTGGGAGCCATCTAGTCAAGAGTTCTATTGACACGTTGGACGAAGACGGAGCTGGACGAATTCACCGCCTCGGCAGACGCTCGGGGATGCCCCTTGGTCCAATCAGCAGAGCAGAGGCGTGTTGGTGCTGATTTTGCCCACATCGCAACGCCGATCTGCAGGCGCCACCCCGATCTCTGGAGAGCTGAGAGCCCGCCGAGGCTGCTATCGCGGCCTATGCGGCAGTTGCCACGTGTTTTGCTCAACACCCAGATACGTAGCTCTGCTTTGTGCCTGAGCCTGCATAGCTAATCGACTAAACTCGGCTTTTAGCGCAGGGTTGGTGGTATCGAGACTACGCGCGACGAGATTTTGAAAAAGCTTGTCCAGCAAAATGGCCTGCTCTTCTAGCATCCGCTCTTGCGTCTCTTGCGGGTCGGCGCGATCTGCACCAGCCTGCCTCTCGACCAACGCTTCGTGTACTTCTGCGCGATGCGCTACTGGCGACGTGTTCAGCTGTGACAGGCGCGACACAACCAATGAGGCCACAGCCTCCGCCTGACTTGTTGTACCGTCAACGTGCGTCACTCCCTCAGGCAACCCGACCACTGCATCCAGCCGCACGTCACCCATTTTTACCAGCAGGACGCGATCAGGGTCCGTGAGGAGGCTTTCACTGATACCCTGCCACTCCGCGCCTGGCCACCCTCCGCTGCAATAGGCAGAAGAGATGAAGGCAACGCACAGATCACACTGCTCGGCGTATAGCGTGGGCAAGTAGCCTTCGAGATCAGAACGTTCCAGTTCCCCTACACGGAACTCGTCGTAGAACACATGATCGTACCCGTAGGTCAACGCAAGGGCATTGGCCACTGCTCGCACGTACAACCGCTCTGCGCTCGAGAAAGATAGCGCTACGAAGAAGCGTCGATTATTCACAGGTTGCTCCGTCAGTGAATCAGCGCGAATTGTCTCTCGCCCGCACACTCCGAGCTATTAAATTCTCAAACTTGGTAGAAGTGAGATCAAGCACGATCGACAAGTGTGAATTGCGTCACTAGGTTTTTTTGGGAGCACTGGCCGATGGCAGAAGCAGCTTCCTAAGGTCTTTAGCAAAACCACAGGACGTAGCGTCAAGATCTTGACCCAGTTCGCAGAGACGTCGCAGAAAAACCTGATCCAATCCTCCATGACGGGATTATGGCGCGACGCCCTCGCCAAGGAGTCGAGATGCGGGCAGCTGGTAGAAGCCACTTGATGATGCCAGGCCACATGCTGATGGCCCTGAGCTACCTAGCTCAGTCAGAAGATGGGTGCGCTGAGCTACGCGCTATCGTACGTGAGCTCGAGCGATACAGAATTAGCAAGAGCACCGTATACAGATCGCTTGCGGACTATTCCCGACGGCCGAGTCCCTACCTAGCTCGCGATGGAAACTGCTATCGACTTACAGCTGCTGGTGAGCAAGCCGTCGCAAGCATACGACTGAGCTTCTCCCCGCCTGTGTCCAGCGTGCATAAGCGTCTTGCCCAAGCTACGCGAGAGAGCGGATCAGACGAATCGCCTCTTCTGTGACCGGCGAATCCAAGCCCTCTTGAGCTAAAGACTCCCTGCGCATCAGTAGTTCGTCGATGTCCTCGGTAAACACCACGAGTTCGGCTTCACGCTGGTCTCCGCTCGCCCCGAATACGACACAACGCCTGTGATCGCGCATCGCTAGTCTCACGTTGTCGAAGGGCGCATCGCCGTTGGGTCGTCTCGTCGTGGTCATGGGTTTTCCGAGTTCTCAAGGTTGCCCTGGAGCGCCGCTGCGACGGGTTTTCCATGTTCTCGTAGCCCACGATGAGAAGTCGTGAAGCAGTTCCGTGTGGATGGCCTCGTTCACAAGTTTTGTCGCGCCGTTAGAGCCTTCTCGGGGCAAAGGCGGACTCGGTGGCTGAGGGAGGAAAGGACCGCGCCCTACTCACCTAACTTCGGGCGCAGGACACGAGCCCGGCTGCGTCTGGCGATCGACTCTTGCTCAATGCGGATACCTGTTGGCGGCGTAATCATTATCTATCGAGAACGCTGTCTACTCGTTACTCATCGCGAGGACGTCAACACCATAAAAGAGCTGCGTGCGACACAGTCGCCTATGAAAACAGACCTTGTCGGCGGGGCGATCGGTAGCAAGGTCAGGTGTTCCAAGGTCCGCTGACGGTGAAGCGACATGCACTCCATGGGCCAGCTACTGCCGTACGCTACCCTGCTCCAACTCGTCGCGTAGCCTCGAGATCATAGAGACCTCCCGCCCGGGCGCCTCGAGCTCTGAGATCAGAAGATCGGTCTTTTGGCCTCGTGCACTGAGTACGCACTGGACGATCTTCCCTAGCTTCAAACCCCCGATGCTTTCGATGAGCTCGGCTGAGCCAGCGAGAAATGCACTGATGATACCGCGGGTGTATTTCGCTTTGTGAAGGGCGAGATATCGTTCATAGTCGTTCAGTAAGTCATCGAGATGCTCTTTCGCATAGGCGGCATCGTATCCACTTGCTGCGATCTCTCTCGCCCACAGGCGCAGCTTGCGTGCTCTGGCAACAAGATCGGCATCTGACTTCAACTCGAAAAGGTCCTGCCAAGGCGTAGTGTCAGAAACCAACGGTACATTGTCGATCGCCAAGCGCAGCATATCGCCCGAAGTCAGCACTGTTGACTGGAGCCCCATTGGATCAGGTAGCCCATCAATGCACACGGCTTCACGCCCTTCGATGCAAAACTGCTGAGCGCACGAGCGAACCTGCAGACTCCTGTTCAAGTTCGACAACCGCTGCACACGGTCGAGGTCTGGAGGCTGCGCGCCATCTTCGCGTGCTTGATGCATTAGCTTATCAAGTTCGTCAAATATCTCTTGATTACGGCGCACCAGACGGATGTACTCGTCTACGGCTTCGTTTGGCGGTGCGGAAGCTGATCGCCGAATCTCCAGATAGTGATCAGACCCGATGACTTCTCCAGTAGAGAGGAGATACTCCAGCTCGTCGGCCCATTCGCGGTGCCTGCGCTTGCCGTAGAGCCCACGCCAACGCGCCATGGTGGACGTTGGGGTCACCAACGCTAGTTGATCAAAAAACAAAAAGTCCCGCTTGAGTCCTCCGAGACCAGTGAATGTGAGATCCCAAGCATGCGTAGTGCCAATCATCTGCAGACGATGCCCTTAACAATCCAAAGCAAGGAGCATCCTAACAGTTTCCCACGACCTCTCAGCACGGCATGCTCAGGATGCCCGCTCGCGCTTGGGTGTACCCCGCAAAGCAGCAAGCGCGGCAGAAGCGAACTGCCTCGCGCTCCGCGCGAACCCAGACCTAAGCTAGCAAAGATGGTCGATAGCACCGGCCATCGTCGTCGGTTGGAAGCATTGCTCTCGGCTTACGAGCGAATTCATTTTACACTCTCGCCCCCTGTGGCTGACTCCCTCAGCCGCAGAGCAATCGCTAGTGTCCTGTCCCGTGAGTTCGTTGAAGAAGTCGCTCGGGGCTTTTCGTTTCTAGGCGCGGCGCGAGGACGAGCGTGGCAGGCTCCACGGGAGGTGCCTAGGGCCAAAAAGTACTTGCGAATTCTCTAACGACCGCACAGCACACTAGATCGCACAACGTCAGGAGGTAATCGGATGACTTCTTTACGCAAGCTGCTGCTCGCATCGACTGTTTTCCTTCTCTGCACCCCTGTGTACGCGGTGGACCCACCGCAGTGGGTGAGGGGCTCTCGGCTCGTGAACATCCGGGTGCAGCCAAATGGAAATATTTATATGACCATCGACAAGGCGACGCCAGATTTCGGGTGCGCAAACTACACTTCCGGCATTGTGGAGCTGAACACCGGTGCGCCCAACTTCAAAGAGCAGTACTCGCTGGTGCTCTCAGCGCTCATGGCCGACAAGAAGATCGACGTCTACGTGTCTGGCTGTGCAAACGCGCACCCGGCTGCGGAGAACACGATCATCCTACGGGAATGAGCCGGCAGGCTAACAACGCCGTCCTCAGCTGCGGGGGATAGGGCGGACATTGCAAGACGCGGTTGCATCACAGCTCGATGTGCCGTGGCGGCCAAAGCAGCCGTCGAGGACGAGCACCCAGCGCACGTTCTTGGCGGCTCATACGACCGAGGCGATTCAGCAGTGGGATTCACGTTTGAGCCTCTTGCTACTGTTATCGCGACGGCCGACGAACGGCCCAGATGCCGGTCACTAGGTTCGCCGAGGGCGAGTTCGAGGCGCCCCTTTGACCCGGCGCTCTACGTACGCGACGCGGGCCCTACGGGCACCAATCAGATATCTTGGTCCACGCCACCGCAGCCGCGAGGACAACACGATTGGATCTGCTTGCCAGGAAAGCGGCACCACGGCCAACGCAACCGCCTTCGACATGAGAGCATCTAATGCCAACCCGAACGTTTACTCTTGCCGACTGGGCCACCCCAATTGATCTCGGCGCCAATGTGATACCGGGCTCAGTAGGCTTCACGCTTCAGGGCCAAGCCGTCACCGACTGGGATCTGCATGGGCACGTATGGGACCCAGGCGCTGTGGCGTCAGTACCGTGGCTGGACCATGCGACTGGCGTCCTGGACGCTAGGAATCACAACATCGACCACCTCTACGATGCAGTCACCGCAGGTGCTCGTGATGTGGAGATCAGCTGGGACAACTCACGCGCCGCTTACAGCAAAGAACAGCACTACCGAAAAGCCTTGAGTAAACTGCACGACGACGCAGACGTGCAAAACGCAATCTGCTGGCTATGGAATTTGTTTCCTACGCGCCCAATAGTAATTCAAGGCACCAAGGGATACTCAGGCACAGTAGAGATCCCCGACGGCGCGATGCTCCAAGGCGAAGGTAACGCCAGACTGCAAGTCTTGCCAGGCCATGCGTTACGGCACATCGAAGCCCCGGACTCACGTCGCGTAAAAGAGCAGCTCGGCTGCGCCATCACCTCGTTCATGCCGTTGAGTGGTGCGTGCGAGCACTGCACGTTCCGCGACATCGAGCTGGACGGCAACTTCCAGAACAACGACTCATGGGTGGGCGGCGAGACTGAGGCGGCGATTCAGCACGAACTTCAGAACACCCCCTCATGGTCTGGCCTCGCCAGGCATCCGCAAAATGGTCGAGTCATCAGCGCTACGCAGTCGTGCAGCCTAATCAACGTCAAAATCCATGGCTTTGGCTCGTGCTGCATCATGGGCGGAAACAACTGGAGGGGCGTAAACGTCGTGTTAGGCAACACGCTCTTCAACAAGCACAGCTATTGGGCCAACGGCGATTTCACCAATCTCACTGATTTCGGCTTCAGCTACGGCGAATGGCATCGATGCATCTACTTCAACGTATCGAACTGGATCATTCGAGACGCAGTGCCAAACCCGTACTACGAAGCACCAACCGCGATGGTCACGCAAACCAGCTCGTCTCTCGGCAACTGGGGGCAGCAGCTTCAGTACGAACAAGTCGGCCTGAACGTCAGGGGGTACTTCTTCGATCTTCGCGGATCGAGGCAAGTCCGAGTCTTTGGCCTTGGCGCCCATGGATCACACATCCGCGATGGCGTGATCTGGCATGACCTTGATTTCTTTACCGTATTCACTGATTGGTCGTGGCGGCTCGATGAACGAATGCTCGGTACGGTTCTGGATGGATTGCTCGTCGTCACCAACGGCAAGGCAAGCCTTGCGCAATTCCGAAACACTCCGCCCAGCATGAGCAATATGGAGGTTTGCGCCTTCGGCAACGAAGTCGAGACTCAAGGAAATGCCATCTTCGACCTTAGCTTCGACACACCAGCTGCGCCTGTCTACACGAAGTACGCAGACGCGCCCGTGCGTTGCAAGTTCTCGAACATCAAGGCATGGAACTGCACGGGGTTCGTGTTGCGCGTTGATCTCCCGCCCGGCTGGGAAGAAGACGTGGAGATCACTTTCGAAGACTGCGTCTTCTTGAACAACACGACGGCAATCGTTGCTGGCCCAGGCAACCAAGGCGTCAGTTCGCAGATGGAGCGAACCGAGAAGGACAAGATCAAGCTCCGGTGGGTGCGCTGTACGGGCGTGATCTGGGATCAGTATCAGACCAACCTCGAACTGTTTGCAGAACTCAGTGACTGGTGCGAATGCGTGTTCTACCCAGGCACCCTCGACATCGCGCCGCCCTACGAATCGAGCAGGATCGACTACGCGTCACCGATCGAGAAGTTGGGTCGCTACTTGGAGCAAGACACGGCGATCACCGTCCCGATCGGTCAGCGGCACAAGCGCCTGCATCGCGAGTCGCTGGTTACCGTAATGGCGTCCAGCGACAGTGAGGTGGGCTCGTCTAGCGCTTCTAGAGCTGAACTGATCATTCCTGCGGAATTGCACGGAATGAGACTCGTACAAGCCGCCTGCCAGCTCTACAGCCCGTCTGACACCGCCACCAAGTTTGGGATCAGCCGCTTAAGGCTGCAGTCGCCAACGGGGCCGCGAACCGTCGTCGAGATGCTGAGCCTACCGCTCGAGGTACAGGCCTTGGAGTACAGTAGCGAAGATGCGGCTTCGGCGTATGCCATCGATCGAGCGCACGACGAAGTACGCGCTGGGGACTACATTCGGATACACATCGAGGAGATCGGGGACACGCCGCCGAAGGGCGCTTACTTCACACTCGGCTTCGAGTGAAGGGCGCCGGCATTCTGCCGAGCTCGATCACTCGCACCGCCGTCTCATCACCCCTCGTGAGACGCCTGCGCCGCCCAGCTGCCCTAGACTTGGCGCTCCATGGGACCGCGGCCGACGATGAACCTCTCCACCGACCTACTCGCTTGGGCGCTCGCTGGCGGCGTGGCGCAGGCGGCGTTCCTCGCCGTGGCCCTGCTTACCTTGCAGACGCGCAACCGCACCGCCGTCAGGTGGCTAGCTCTACTCAACGCCGTTCTTGGGGCGATGCTGGTAGGCGAACTGATGGACATCTCTGACAGCGGCCGCGAATGAGCCCTGGCTTTGGCGTTGAAGTTCGCGTTGCCGCCCGCGCTCGACCTCTTCCTCCGCGCCGCAACGATGCCACCAAGATCGAACGATACCACGCGGGTGAGCGCGCATTTTGCTCCCCTCGGCCTTGCAACACTTGCGCTGGTCTTTCCGCACGCGCGGGCCGATGGTCACCTCGGCCTTGCTCATCCGCGCCTCGGGAGTGCTGTCGCGACGCTCGTGTTTCTCAAGTTCGCCAGCTTCGCCATCTACGGTGCGGCGAGTGTGCACGTGCTGCGCGTACGCTTAGGCGAAGCAAAGCGCCGCGAGCGACCCCGCTTGCGGCGCATGCTGAGCTGGTTGAGCGTCGTGCTACTGGCCGCCGCCGTAAGCTACGGCGCGCTTTTCGCACAGATGCTCGGCTTCGCTCCCATGGGAGATGCGGACACGCTGGGGGCTCTGGTGAGTGTGGGAGTGATCTTCTTCTTCGGCTACTACGTGCTGAGTCATCCCGACTCTCTCAACCGGCCGCCACCAAGCCCACCGCCCGCACCAGCGCACGCCCGCGAGACGCGACAGGTGATCGAACTGCTCGCTACGCATCGTCCCTTTCTCGACTCAACGTTTACACTGCAGGCCTTCGCCCAGCAGACGGGACTGGCACCGGACATGATTCGCCGCGTAATCGAGGCGGAGTACCAGATGGAAGTCGGCGAGCAAATCACCAGCCAACGCCTTGCTGCGTTCCGCACGCTCGCGCAGAAGCCGTCGCTGGCCCATCGCAGCACGCTCGACCTGGCGCTCGAGGCAGGCTTTCCCAGCAAAGCAACCTTCTATCGCGCCTTCGCCGCGGCTCATGACAGCAGTCCCTCAGCCTGTCGAAAATCCGTACTGTCGGGCACGGGTGACACGTCGCAGGACGCACGCTGAGACGAGCTGGCTTCGCCGATGTGTCAGGTTCGGTGACCCCTGGACCATCTTGGAGTCGCTCGTGCGTAAGCCGTTACTCGTCATCACCCCCCTTTGGTCGCACTCCTGCTCTGTGCGGTGATCTACTACTGGAACCAACATCTGCACTTGCACGGGGACGTGCGCGTGGTCGAGTTCGCGAGTACAGACGGCGTCGTGCTGGTGGGCTCGCTCCTGACCCCACCCGCGGCAAGCGCCATACCGCCCCCAGTCATCGTACTGCTGCACGGGTCCGGCCCCGCAGCAGGCCTACCACCCTTTGTGACTGCACACGCGAATGCGCTCCTCTTCGCGAGGGCGTGGCGGTGCTCACCTACGACAAGCGAGGCTCCGGCCGCTCCGGCGGCGATCTCGCAACGGCGACCTATGGTGACTTCATCGAGGACGCATTGGCGGCGTTGCGCTTCGTGCGTACGCTCGAGGAGATAGACCATGAGCGCGTAGCAGTATTCGGTTCCAGCGAAAGCGGCTGGTTGACGCCGGAGATTGCCGTACGCGACGGCGCGCTGCGCTTCATCATCAATCGTGCGGGCCCCCCAACCAGCTGGATGATCACCAACCTAGGGGAGATCCGCCAAGAGCTGCTCGCCGCTGGCCTCGAAGACGAGCAGATGCTCCGCACCATTGGCGCCCTGCGCTCGGACATCTGGCACTACTACCGTGAGGCGGCCCGCGCCAAAGCCCCGCTGCACGCTCATCGAGATCGCCTGTCGGCCCGGCTGCAGGAAGTGGACAAGCGCTGGCTATCGGTCATCGGCATGCGCCTTGCACCGTACGATCAGGCCCGCTTCGAGCGCTACGTAGCGGACATCTTCTACGACCCGCAGCCGTACCTCGAGCGCTTGGAACTGCCAATGCTGTGCTTTTTCGCCAGCCATGACCAAAACTTGCCAACGAAGTTGGCCGTAAGCCAGTTGATAAGCCTACAGGAAAAGTTGGGCAAGCAGATTGACGTTCATGTGTTCAATGGCTATCGACACGGCATAGCGAAATGGCACAACCTCTTCTCCCTCGGCTACCCGAGCAACTACCTCCCTACCATGGGCACCTGGGCCAGGGCCCAGTTCGACTCGGCAGCATCGCCAAGGATAGAAGATATAGAGGCCCCCACCCTTACGAGGACTACCATCGCAGATGGGTACCTCAACTGGTGGAACAGGACGGAGGCGTCTATGAACCACGAACGTAGTCCACATCGGCCTCGATGTCGACGACACGAACTTCCACGGGCGGCACTGGACCGCGAGACCGGCGAGTGCCTGGACTTCCGCTGCCGACCTACCGTCAAGAGCCTGCTCAAGAAGCTGAAGAACGTCCGACAAGCCCTCGGTGGCGAGCGAACGCTTAAGCTCTGCTACGAGGCAACCTACATCGGGTTTGCGCTGCAGCGAGATCTGGCGGCGGCCGGTGTAGACTGCGCGGTCATCGCCCCGACCAGCATTCCGACCCAGCGTGCTCGAGCGGTCAAGACAGACCGGCTGGATGCTACTGCGCTCGCACAGTTCTATGCCAACGGCCTACTCAGCGAAGTGATGGCGCCAGAGGCGGAGCAGGAGGCAGACCGCAATCTGCTCCGTTCGCGCCAGCAACTGGTCAAGCAGCAAGGCGATCTGCGCCGCCACCTACAAGGCCTGCTACGAGGCAACGGCCATCACTACCGCGCGGCTACGGGCGCGCGAGCGCAGTGGACCAAGACCCACTATCGGT
>JBCCWS010000082.1 GCA_039193195.1 Pseudomonadota bacterium | reverse complement strand
CCCAACACTCGGAAAACGCCGGCCTCAACCCTGAGAACGCCTCACAGGCACTCGCTCAGCTGCGGTCAACGCCCTACGATCTCATCTCAGGGGCTCAACGCCACACCTCATGAATAAAGCAGGCTAGTGGCCTGTCCCAGCAGTTTCGAAAGTGCTGAGCGAGCCCTTCATCGACGATCTGCGCGTTGCGCTTCCTCGCAATGGCTCAGGCCATTGCTCGTCAGCGCGCCTTCACCTCGCCGACGAATGACTCGCTCATCACTCCCGAAACTGCCGGGACAGGCTACTAGGCCCGAAGGCGCACTAGGATGCTCGTACTTATTTCACTAGCGGTACGCCCCCTGGCGTCCAGAAAGCCGTCTAGAGAAAGCACTCCGCTAACGTCGCAGTCGTCGAGCCGGATTGGCATTACGTCATCGTCCCGTCGAGTGATCAGGTCTCTCACCGCGCGCCACTCCAACCGACACCATTGCTTGTGTTCATAGTCAGCGCATAGGAACACGACCACGAGATCTGCATCATTGCGATAGATGTCTTGCAGGTAGGTGTCAAGATTCGGCCTTGCCAGCTCCGCCTCGTAGAACTCATCGTAGAACACGCGATCTCGCCCCAGCTCAGCGACAAGCCCTTGCGCAACATCGGCCACGACAGTGCGGTGCTCGGACGGGAACGATAGGGCCACCGCAAACCTCCTCACCGACGTGGACGTCGGAGTCGATGTTTGCACCGTGCGCAACCTGTGGGAGGTGAGTCTGCCCTTGCGCACATCTGCTAGTCGCTTCTTCGTTGCCGCCAGCGCTGGATCGAGCATGTCCTTACGCAAGCGTATGCTCTTCTCCAGCTCCTGCCGCGCGTCGAGCATCAGCTCACTTACGGGCCGGGGCGTTGATCGGGACGCCGGATTGATCGAGCTTTCTCCGACGAGCTGAGCGGCGCGCAGTAGCATTGATTCTGCTAGCAAACGCCGCCCCTGCGCGATCGCCCAGGCGTAGCCGCAGCTTGGATCGGTTGCCGCAAACAAGCCCGGGCGATCTAACTCAGGCTGAGGAGGCATGCCGTCGAACAGTGCATTGCGTACCGTGAGCTCAGCCTTGGATGGATCACCAAGGAGCAGCTCGAATTGCGCTCGAAGCAACAAGAGGTCGATGTTGTGTAGTGCGTAACCGTACTGACGTGCAAACCGTAGACCGGTTTGTATCGTCGCGAGCACCCCCTCGAGACTAAGGTGACCATCCTGTGCAGCAGAAACCTCGTGGAGCTCGATCTTGGCACGCACGAGCGCACACAAGCACAGAAGCTCCTTCGCGTCGCGAGTCGATGCCCATGAGTGAACGCTTGCGATACGTTCACGAGCCAGACGTGACGCGCCTTGAAGGCACGCTATCTGAGCCAAAATGACGTCTTTGTATGGGACGTCGTTGTCCAGGGACCCGTATTCCTTGATGAGCAGCGCTCTGTCGCTAGAGGCCCGCTCTTCAGCGGTCTCAAGTCTCCCCAACCGGACCAGGAGATCCGCAATCCAGGTGCCAGGCTTTGCAGCCCTACCTAAGAAAACCGATACGCGGCTTCCAAAGAGTGTCAGCGCATCACGGCTCTCGCCTTGCAGAGTCGCGATTCGACCAAGATAGGGACCTAAGCTAACCGATGAATTTTTGTGTCGCCGGACTACTTCTGCGGCCTCGGCAACTCGGCCAGCGGACAACAAAAGCGTTGGCACATCAGGCGAGCTGTAGAGCAACCGCGAGAAAGACGCCTCTCGCATGCATTCCAAGGCGATGTCGTTGCGCCCGAGTTGGGATAGGTAGCCCGTCCATTCCTCAGTGAACTGCTGATGATCCACCTCATTGAGATCAGTCAACCCAATGCTGCTATTGTCTCGGAGAAATGCCCGGCATATGCGATCGCCTCGCTCTGCTGACCCAAGCCGCCACAGCAGGTTCTCGTAGCCACCCATTCTCTGGCGATACAGCTTCCAGGCGTCCGCCACCCTGCCTGCGGATAGCGTGTGGTAGACAATCTCCTCAAGTAGATCCAGCAGCTGCGGATCCGACGGCCGGCTCTCACTTGGTCTATCCCCAAGCGAGGCCTGCAAACCCGCTCCAGCGGCCTCGTGCCCAAGCTGAACCGCGGAAGGATCAAGGCTCCGTTCGAAACCATCGCGGACCGCTGGGTGAATGGCGTACAGCTGCTCGTCGTGACCTGCGCGCTCTATGAGCCTCATCTCCGTGAGCAGTGCCAGCTTGGCTGCCACCTGATCACGGCTTAGGGAGGCAAGCGCCCGCCCGGAGACGGCAGCCTTACCCTTCCCTGTGAAGATGGCAGCAATGGCGTCTAGGTTGATGCCAAGTCGGAACAGGCACAGCCGCTGCAGAAGCGCCAGGGCTGCCGGATCGTCCGACCTGAGGGAATCGTGATATCGCTTGGCCAGTCGCGCCAGCCGGCGCTCTTGTTCCTGAATTGCCGCCACGGCGGGATCCAGCTGTGCATCGTGCGTCTGAACCGCGTCCTGATCCGCCAACGCTGGCAAACGGGCGCAGTCGCCACCACAAAAGCGAGTCAAGTACCCTCCCATCAAATCGACGCTCAGCGCATGGCGCCCAAGATCCTCCGCTACGCCCTCCAGTTCGGCGTCTGAGCCGTGGACCCCGTGCTGACGCAAAAGACCAGTGCAGGAGTCCAGGGGCAATCGGTCAATGTCGATTTGCTGGTACCAAGAGTCTCTGAGGCGGCGTGCGTCATACAGCCAAAATCTCGTGGTAACAAGCAACGATAGTGCCGGGAAGTAACCCTCGACGGCGTCGATGATGATGCTTCGGATGCGACCGTCAAGTACCCTTCCAAAGGCTTCTCTACCGCCCTGCCCCTGGATCTTCTCGAGTCCATCGAGTACGAGCAGTACGCGACTGTCAGGGGGCAACTCGTTAAGCAGATGCAGCGTTTCTTCCAGCGACGCTTGCCGCACCGGCTCGCCGCCATCACCGACCAGACCGCTAGACAAAGCCCGCGAAACGCTTAGCCAGGAACATAACGTCTCGAAGAACGAATCTGGATTGGGCACATCGTAGAAGGAGAAAACAAGCGTGCGCGATGGCGCCGGAAGATCGGATGCCTTATTGACGCTTGGGAGATTAGGGTACGGGCCTGGGAGCAGTTGCAAAAATCGGTCGGCGATGGCCGTTTTTCCAGCCCCTCCCATCCCAACGAGAGCGCAAACGCCACGTCCACCGTTGCGCCACCACTCGATGACCCTTTCAAGCTCAGGCCGATGCTGCCAGTCGCGCGCGCGAAGCAAACGATGCGCTCGTTCGTCGGTGCGATACTCGCTCGACAATGCGGTTGTCTCCCCGTCTCTCGGCACGGATCATTCGATTGCGGATGCTACCGTGGCTCGAAGTCTGCGCCAAGCGAGGGGAGTGCCCAGATTGGTCCACTTAGGCAGGTAAGCTGGCCTGACGCTGAGCCAATTAGATCCATTGCCGACGACCCAACCCAGTCTCGGCGGCAGTGATCTTGCTGATCGAACACGATGCGTCGAACAGCGTTGCGCGCGATGCCGCGTGGCCAGTCCCTGCCTGTCTATTCAGACGCTGAAGCGGTGCTGGCATGGCTAACGATGACAGAACCTCGTTCGCAGCGGTGCCTGAGCTACGCTATTGGATGAGAACGGAGTGTCCTGAGAAGTGACGGTCAAACCTTGAGACACACATGCTGGCCAGCGAACGTCGAAGATCACGGCCCCTGTAGGCCTCTGCCTACAGAGGCGATCACTTGGCAGCGTCAGGCAGCTCTCACGGGCACTGCCCGTACACGATGTACATCTCGCCAGCGCTGCCGCGGCCGCCAGGATCGGCACCGTCCGCGCCGATGAGTACGTCGACCTGTCCGTCACCATTGAAGTCGCCGGCGCTCACGGAGATGCCGGAGAAGTCTGACTCATCGATGCCACGGATGACGGTGCCCTCGCTGCCGTCGCCGCCGGCCGCGGGGAACAGCCCGATGAGATCGACGCTCGCCCCAAAGCCTGCATCACGACCGAAGAGTACGTAGGTCTCGCCGGCTCGAGCCCTACCGAAGGGGTCGCGGTTAAAGGAGCCGATCAGGACATCGTCGACGCCATCGCCATTGAAGTCGCCAAGCGCGTTAATGGCTTGCCCGGTTTCATCATTGACCGTGGGCCCTTTGATCACGAATCCTTCCGTGCCATCACCGCCGAGCCCTGGAAATAGATCGCGTAGCTCGAACTCAGCTGGGAAGCCAGTGCTTCGACCGTAGATCACGTAATTCTCGCCCGCATCGGACAGGCCGTTGGCGTCTCCATTTGGCGCAGAGATGATGATGTCGTCGACACCATCATCATTGAGATCGCCAGCCCTGGCGACCGCCGATCCAGAGCGGTCATCATCATCGATGCCGTTCAAGGCGAAACCCTCGGTGCCATCCCCGCCGTTGGCGAGCAGCAGGCTGCGCACATTGAAGGCCGCAGGGAATCCGGCGCTGCGCCCGTACACCACATAGGTCCGGCCCGCGCGATTGCTACCGAAGGTGTTCTCGCTCTCGGCGCCCAAGATCAGGTCGTTCAATCCGTCACCGTTCAGATCCCCTGCACTGCCCACGGCACGATCGGAGAATTCGGCGGGACCTACGCCCGTGAGCACAAACCCCGCACCGCCGTCACCGCCAGACTCAGGCCGCAGATCGGCAACCTCCAACACGGCGGGGAAGCCATCGGTTCGGCCTTTGATCACGTAGGTTTCACGGGCGTCCGGGGTGGCCGAGATGATGAGATCGTCGACACTGTCGTTGTCGATATCGCCGACGAAGGCGGCGGCCCGGCCAAGTTCGTCACCGGGCGTCGCGCCGAGGATGACCACGCCGTCGCTGCCGTCACCGCCCCCTTCGGGGTGCAGCTGCTGCACGTCGAACTCAGCGGGGAATCCGGTTGCCCTGCCAAAGATCACGTACACCGCGCCAGCGTCAGCAGAAGCGCCAATGGCTCCAAGGGCAATATCATCCACGCCATCAGCGTTGAGATCTCCGGCGCCGGCCACGGACCAGCCCAGAAAGTGGAACGGCAAATCGGTGGTGATCGCGAACCCTGCGCTACCGTCACCGCCGAATTCACTCATTAAGCTCGCAAGCTCAACCGTGGCCCCAAGGCCCGTGGCACTTCCGAACACCACGTAGGCCTCGCCCTGAAGGTTGGTACCGGCCCAAGATCCCACGATCGCATCATCGACGCCATCGCCGTTAACATCGCCCGCGTTGGCGACTACACGGCCTGCAAGGGAACCCTCATCGATGCCCCGTAGCACGGCGCCCTCCGTGCCGTCGCCGCCAAGCGCAGGGAGCAAGCGCTGCAGAGCGAAGCTCGCCGACCCTTCGCCCGCCGCGACCGGCGTGGCAATGAGGGCTGCACTCAGGGCGAGGCACGGGCCTAGCACCCGAATGCCGTGGCACGCGTGCAGTGCGGCACGCCCAACGACTTCCGCTGCCAGGATTCTGTGAATCAGCGACCTACGTTCCATGTCGGTTCTCCTTTGCGGCTAGCTGGGCCGATGCCTTGGCTCGCGACGCCGGCAGGTTGGCGCGATCGCTCGCGGGACGACAGCGCGAGGGCGAGTTTGCACTCTGCGGGGCGCGTCTGCCCAGATGGGCCGAACGGGACTTATCGCCTCCACGCGATTGGGCGGTAGCTCAACGCGTAGACAAGGCGCCCGCAATGCTCTGGATCTCCCTACCTACCACTACTGACGGACCCTATCCGCAAACCCGACGGACGAGGGGCCTCGCTGCCCTTCGCACTCCGCTAACAAGCATCCGCACGGGACACGGTAGGCTGAGTCGAGCAGAGATCCCCGAGCGCATCTGCACGCCCAAGAACGAGGTAGGCAACACCTGGGTCATCGTTGCGTAGGGGCACCGGATCCACCTCGCGCGCACCGATCAAGATGTCATCGATCCCATCGCCATTCACATCCCCGGTGCTCACGGAGCCGCCTGCAAAGCCGCTCACGTCGTAGGCGGCGATCACAAACCCCATAGCACCATCGCCACCCCCTGCGGGCCTGAGACTAAGCAGGGGCACGACGGGCGGGAATGCCCCATCGCGCCCGAAGACCACAGACACTTCGCCTTCGTTGTTGTTGACGCCGTTCGAGAGATCCCCATTTTGAGTGCCTATGACGATGTCATCGATGCCGTCACCGTTCACATCGCCAGTGATGCTGACGGGTTTCGACGCCTCGAGGCCAGCGCCCAGCTCATCGGCCACGCTAGCCCCTTCCAGCACGAAGCCCCGACTGCCGTCGCCGCCGTGCTGCGGGAGGAGGGTGGTGAGTTCCAGCTGCGCAGGGAACGGATCGTTTATGGCGTCACGACCGAACACGGCATAGCACTCGCCCGCCTGGAAGCGATCTCCCGGTGCCGCCCCGGCAGCGCAGATGAGCACATCGCTGATCCCATCGTTGTTCACGTCGCCGCCGCCGAACACAGCACCTGCGTTGTCGGCACCGTCAATGCCAGCGACGACCACGCCGAGGTTACCATCGCCCCCAGCCTCTGGGAGCAGGTCCACGAGCGATACGGTCGCGGGCCAGCCGTCGCGGCGACCGAATAGTAAATAGCTCTCCCCCGCCCCACCACGGCCTCCGGGGTCCGCACGGTAGGATCCGATGAGCAGGTCATCGATCCCATCGCCATTCACGTCCCCAGCGGCGTTCACCCGGACCCCGGCGCGATCGTCGCTATCGATGCCCAGAATGAAGAACCCATCGCTGCCGTCACCACCCGCGACCGGACGCAACTGATCGACGTCCATCACGGGGGCGAAGCCACCGTCCGCGGCGACGTCGCGACCGAACAGGACGGTGACCTCGCCCGCGGGACCGTCGCCGAAGTCGAACCCCGTGGCGTTACCGATGAGCAGATCATCCACCCCATCGCCATTGACGTCGCCAGCGGCACTGACCTCAAGGGAGATGAGATCGTCGCCACCTCGGAACCTGAGCGCGAAGCCACGACTCCCATCGCCGCCGCCGCCAGGGAGGAGTTGCTGTAGCGGTAGCACGGGCGGGAACGTGTCTCCGCCTTTCTGGTCGCGACCGAACAAAACGATGACCTCAGGGTGGCGAGGATCTGCGCTTAGCCCCAAGTCGTGGATACCGTCGCCGTTGAGGTCACCCACGTTCGCGATCGACTCGCCGCTGTAGTCCCGCTCGCCTCGGCCGATCAGGGCGAAGCCGGCGCTGCCATCGCCGCCACCGGTCGGAAACAGGGTGCCCACGGAGCGCTGGGCGGGGAAACCACCAGGCTGACCAAATAGAACGTATAGCTCACCGGCCCGATCCACCTGCCCGGATGTCGCTCTGGGCGCGGCGATGACCAGATCTGCCACACCGTCGCCGTTGATGTCATCGATCACGGAGACCGTCTCGCCCGCCGCGCCGTCCATACGGCGACCCACGAAGATGCTGCCCTGCGCGCCATCACCACCCGCTACGGGGCGCAGGCTCGACAGTTGAACGATGGGCGGGAACGCTTGCCCCTGGGCGACGGGTGCGCTGGCGACACCGACGATTGCGGCGGCGGCGAGGGACCGTCGTACGGCGCGAGTCAATGATCGGGATGCGTGCATGATCCTGTCTCCTGTATGGTCATTACTAGCAATCGTCCAAGGTGCTCTCGCTACCGCTCTCGGTGAGCACGGTCACGCAGAGTCCTCCGGAGCCCACGAGCAGATCGCTCGGGGCGCCGAGGTCGCTGGGTAGCGCATCCACGCCGTGCAGGAACTGCGGTTCGAAGCCGAGCATTTCGCCCCGCTCACCGGTGGCACCGGTGGCGATGCGCCGGGCGACCAGCTCGACCTGCGGCAACGGTGTGATGACCCCATCGTGGGGAATCTTAAGTACGTGCAGACTGCCGCGGTTGTCCTGCGCAAGGGAGTAACTGCGCCCTGAGACGACGTAGCCGCCAAGGGTGGTTGCGATGCTCTGCAGGCGATCGCCGTGGGCAAGACCGTCCCACACCGTGTGCCATTCCGTCGCCAGGCGCTCGTTCAGCTTCAACACGACGCCGGCAGATACCGAGCTTTGCTCCGCACCGACGTTGCCGACCACCACGGCACCACCTGGCACAGCAACCACATCGGCCCCGCGGTCGTTGTACTCGCGCACGATGCTGGCCGGGTCCGCGTAGTCGAGGGCCGAGAGGTGAGACTCCCAGTCGTCGTCACCGAACACCAAGCTTGCGGCGCCGTCGCGGCCGTTGCCTTCCAAGCGCGCCACCAGCATGCCGGCCTGCGTATCGTTCAGATTGCCGCCTGCGAACCCTGTCAGGTAGAAGCTGCCGTCGGCCGCTTCCGCCGCGGCCTCGAAGGAGACAGGGCGACCGTAGTAGCCAGCACCCCACAAGGCGTTGCCGTGCGCATCCAAGCGCAAAGCGAAAGCGTTGGAACGATAGAAGGGGTAGACGTCATCGCGCAGCTCACCGCTGAGCAGAAATCCCCCATCGCGCGTGCCCGTGACGGCGCTGATCGTCTGCTGCAGGGAATCGCAGACATCGCCGACGCCATCGCCATTCCCATCGTCCTGCGCGCCATTGCGATGCCAAGGGCAGTTGTCGAACTCGTCATCGATGCCGTCGCCGTCGGTGTCGGCACCTGATGCGAGCGCCGCGAGCCCTGGCTCGTAGCGCTTGCCCCACAGCAGATCGCCGTTCTCATCGAGCTTGAAGGCGCAGCCACGGGGCTGCTGTGCGACCGTGCTCCCAGCGAACACGAAGGTTGGGGCGCCGCCCGTCCCAGCGCCCATCGCGGCACCCTCGAGCAGGCAGCGCTCCGGTGCATTGAACTCATGGCTGCGCACCCAGCGCAGGGTGCCGTCGGGCTCGTGGGCGGCCAGCCAGCCGACCTGAGAGATCGCGCCGGCCACGTAGATCGTGGCGTCCTCGGCCACGAACACGTCCAACGGTACGTAGCCCAGGCGGTACTCGTAATCCCACTGGTAGCGGCCGAGGGCATCGACGGCCGTAATCCGCGGTGGCGCGCTACTCACGGTGATCACGCCACCGTCGGCCGTCGCCGCGACGGCGTTGGTCTCCATCTCACCTGGTGGGTTCTGCACGATGTCCTCCACATCGATCGCCCAGCGGTGATCGCCGCCGGCGGTGAGGCCGTTGCTCCCACGGCCGGTGTCTTCGCGGTAGCCGCTGAGTTCCTCCTCACCCGGGAACTCGCTAGGGTCCGCGGCGAGGTCGAATACGGGCAGTCCCAGCAGCTCCATGGCAACGCCGCCGCGCAGGCCGGCGTCGTGGCCCACGGTCCACCAGGGATTATCCACCGCGCTCACGCGCAGCTTGCCGCTGGCGCGGGCCTCTAGGTAGGGTCCCGCAGCCGCGAGACATGTACCGTCCGGGGCCGCCCCCGTGCCTACGTTTAGGGTGACTCGCGCGTCGGTATGTAGGGCGATGGCTGCGCCGCTGTCATCGAGCAGGCGGGGCGGCGTGAACTCGATCGGCGAGGACTCGTGAAAGGGCTCGATGAAGAAGCGATCGCCGCTGGGGCGGGCGCTGTCGTAGCCGAAGGCGTAGCCAGCGCGCAGGCGCTTGCGCACGCTCGCCACCATGGCGCTTCGCGCCGTTGCGCTGATACCGATGTCGTGGCCAAGGTGCAGGCTCAGGGGGATTTCGATCGGGCCGAGGATTAGCGGCGGCAGGGGAAAGCACATGTCGAATAGATCCAGCGATTCCTCGCCGGTCCAATCGGCCTTCACGGCCGCGCTGGCGCTAACGCTCAGCTCGTTGTCCACCTCGCCGACCAGGCGCAGCTGGCGACCGGGGCGCACGATCACATCGAGGCGCGGCTTGAAGGCGTGCCCGTGCACCTGGCCACTGATGATGATGTTGCCATCCCCAAGGGGCAGGTCGTTGAAGCGAATCGCCTGCGTGTTGTGATTGGTCTGCTCCGGCGCGAACTCCTCACCGTCTACGCTGACGAGGCGCGAGGCGCCATCCATGGGATCGACCGGAGTCTCGGGCGCCGTGCAGAAGGCGCCGCTTCGGAACACGGTCGGCAGCGCCGTTTGTTGGTCGAGGTGGGCGATGCGTTCGAGCAGGAAAGTGCCATCTGTACAGTCGTGGCAGCGTGCGTAGAAACGCGCTGCGACGAGTCCGCGCCCCACGTCGGACCGCACCCCCCAGTCTTAGGCGAACAAGT